>CAYUHH010000009.1:0-13117 GCA_964444435.1 uncultured Pseudomonadota bacterium
TTGTTTGAAATGTCAAGTCTAATCGTAACTTTCAGTTAATGCGTAACTCCTGTAATTATGACGTACTGTCATAATTATTGTACGACGCGATCAAACAGCATGTTTGCCGGGCCCAGCACGGTTGCTGATCGATCAAACTGAAAGTTTGCGAGACCATCCATCTTCACTAATAGCTTCAAACGGGAACCAGGCAGGCTAAGCAACAATTCAATTAAAAAGTTTTTTTTGATGCGATTGTTCAAGCAAGTTGTGTGCAGCTTCGTGAAGCTTGCTATAAATCTTTCAAAATCACTCTTAATAAGCGGTTCAACAAAAAGGCAAATACCCTTTCATGCTCTTCAAAAGTAATTGGTATTTACTTTTGAATACCGCTCATCAAGAATGCTCTTTGTTGCGAAAGCTAAAAACGTATATCGAAGAATGAAGCAAAAAAATTATCGAACGTATGTTAATATAGAAAGCTTCGCTAAACTGCAGGCAACCTTCCCAATAAGAATAAGATTTTTCGTATAAAACTTAAGGAGCTTTGCTATATTCTTGTGGGCCTAAGTAGCGGCGCCGTTGCCTCTATGACACAAAAATTCGCTAAGCAGATGAAACCATCAGATCTAGGCACCATGTTGTTCGCTGATTCTGGTCGTGTCTATTTGAGTAAAAAAGTTTACGAAAAACAACCCGCTTATTAAAAACGATAATGCATGCTATTCTTAAATAAAAAAAGGCATACAATGATATACAAAAATCTACTGAGTCTTATTGGCAAAACTCCTCTTGTAAAAATTCCATTTAAATCACCTGCAACCCTTGCTGCAAAATTAGAATATCTCAATCCAGGTGGAAGCCTAAAAGATCGCTCCGCATTATATATGATTGAAGATGCTGAAAAAAAAGGGGAATTAAAACCAGGTGGAACTATTGTTGACGCTTCATCGGGAAATCATGGAATTGCCGTTGCAATGATTGGAGCTGCAAAAGGATATAAAGTTGTTATTACCGTCTGTAATAAAATCAGCAAAGAAAAATTAGCAACATTAAAGGCGTATGGTGCTAAAGTTATCATGTGTCCAACGGAAGCAGGTCCAGATGATCTTGAAAATAATCGAAACTTTGCCGTAGAACTCGCAAAAACAATTCCTAACTCATTTATGCCTGATCAATATTTCAATACCTGTAATTGTGACGGACACTATTTTTCTACCGGACCAGAAATCTGGGAACAAACTGAGGGTAAAATTACCCACTTTTTTGTCATTGCTGGAACTGGCGGAACAAGCAGCGGTACAGGAAAATATCTAAAAGAACAAAATCCAAACATTAAAATTATTGCCATTGATTCTGTAAATTCATATCACGCAACCGGGGGAAACCCTAAAGCTTGTTACGTTGAAGGAATGGGAATTGATTTTGATTCTCCTGTCCCAGCCCTTGAATTATATGATGAAATTATTGAAATAACCGATGAACAAGCTTTTAGTACACTTAACCCTCTTGCAAAAGAACATGGCTTACTGGTTGGGCTCAGTAGTGGTGCCGTTTACTACGTTGTAAAAAATTATCTTCCAAAGCTAAAAGCTGATGATCTTGGCGTTATGATATTTGGCGATTCAGGACGAGCATACTTAAGCAAAGGCCTTTATGGAGATATCTCACCAGACCAAATCATTACGATGCCTAAAAAAGAACCGCTATCAGAATTACAACTCTAAGCTACTGGTTACTGAAGCATTTTCCGTAAAAAGATTTGGCAAAAGAATAACTTCTCCAAACTTAAGAATTTGAAGCATTTTATCTTCTAATAATGATGCACGCTTATTCCAAGCTTCACGTAAATACGTGATTGGAGTTAAAAACTGATCAGTACCGAAATAAAATGTGCCCCAATGCATTGGAATTAATAAACGCGCCCCTAACTCAAGAAATGCACGAACAGCAAAGTCGGCGTTAAGGTGCGACTTTCGCATATATTCTAATGGCTCACAAGGTCCAATCGGCATTAATGCAACATCAATTGAGGGAAAATAATGGCGAATACAAGAGAAATGTTTCCAATAACCTGTATCACCAGCAAAATAAATCGTTAATCCTCCGACTTCTATCATCCAGGAACCCCACAAAGATTGATTGCGATCATAAAAACCTCTTCCAGACCAGTGATGCGCAGGCAAAAAGGTAAATGAAACATCATCTCCGTTAAATGTTTCCCACCAAAAAAATTCATCCACATGAGATATAAAACGAGCATCGAACCATTTCTTATCTCCATAAGGAACTAATATTTTTACGTCAGAAAAACGCTCCTTTAATGCACGAATCGAAACTTCATCCATATGGTCACGATGATTATGAGAAATTAAAATATAATCAATATGCGGCAAATCATCTATCATTATGGGAGACGAAACAGCTCGCTTAAAAAGAAACGTTGCATCTCCAAAAATGGGATCTGTCAAAATGGTTTTTCCCCCAACCTGAATCAAAAAGGTTGAATGCCCAATCCACGTGATAGAAGGCGAACCCTTTATTCCATTAAAAAAAGGCGGCGAGGAGATCCATTTGTCAGATTGACTGTTTTTATGCCGAAGTCTTCTCAGAAATGATCTAATATACATTGCTGCAGATGGGGCAAGAACAAATTGTCGACGCTCAAATCGATAATGATAAAATCTTCTAAATCTACGAACAGGAAATATTTTCTGCACAACAATCTCATATTAAGTAAAACCCCCACCCAGACTTGCGTCACGGATAGGGGAAATGGAGGTTATCTAAATAAATACATGAATCATGTATCTATAGAATATAAAAAAATAAATAAAAAATCAAATTTTTACTCAAAATAAGACTGAAAAATACTTAACTCATCATATAAAGATTTGTACGCATTTCCCATTTTTTGTATAGAAAAACAATCTGTAATACTTTTTTTTGCATGCGCACGCATTTCATTGTTTTTTTTTCTATCAGTCAAAAGAACCTTGATATTCCGAACTAAACCCTCTTCATCTCTATTATTAAATAAAAATCCATTAACTCCATGAGTAATAACATCATGCTTACCAGAATCACTTGCCACAAAAGACGGCACACCAAAACTCATTGCCTCTAAAAGAGCCATAGAAAGGCCTTCCGCATGGGAAGGCAACACAAATAGATCAAAACAAGAATAATAAAAAAGCGCCTCATCCGCGATAATTTTAACTTGCTGCTCAATATTTAACGCTTGTGCCTGCATAAGCAACTGCTCACGCAATGGTCCATCACCCACAATAATCAACTGTATATCGGGAATCTCTTGCTTTAATTTTTTCAAAATTTTTAATAAAAATATTTGATTTTTAATAGGCACTAAACGGCCAACCGAACCGATAATAACCCCCTTTTTTTCAACCCCTCTTTTTTCCAATGCGCAAACATGCAACCACTCGAAGTCAATACCATTATCAATCTGTTTAATCTGGGATGCGCTAATACCTATATTCGCCACATCAATGGTTTTACTCACGGGAATAACATAAAATGCCCACTTCATCGTTAATTGATCACAAATACTTCTTATTTTAGAAATTCCAGTATTGGTATTACACGGTGAATGAATAGCACAAATAATTGGCTTATGTAAAAAACGCGCAATAATGCGCCCCGTAAAATTAGCAAACCATAACAATGAGTGAATTACTGACGGATCAATTTTCTTAATTAAGCGATACAACCGAATAAAAAATAAGGGACCATACGACACATGGTAAACGGAAATCCCCAGTAATTTTATCTTCTCAACAAATGGACCGCTATGAAAATAAATAACATGATGTTCAAAATCATCTTGTAAAAATCGAAGCTGTTGAAAAAGCACCTGCTCTGCACCACCCATTTTTAAACTTGATGTAAGATGAAGAATTCGTTTTTTTCCCATGACGTGACCTAATTATTAACATATACTAGTAGTATATAGAAGCTGGAAGAATAATGAAAAAACTTAAATGTGGCATATTGATTACCGTCGAAGGTATTGATGGTTCTGGAAAGTCTACCTTTATTAAAGAACTTTCTAAAAAACTCAACAACTTTGATTTAATCCTGACAAAGGAATCGGGCGGCAGCAACTTAGGGAAATATCTACACCAACTTGTTCAAACGCAACCCGTTACAGTGTCGCCTAAAGCTGAATATCTTCTTTTTGCTGCGGATAGAGCCCAACATATAAATGAAATTGTCGAACCCGCACTAAAAAAAAATCAACTTGTTATTTCAGACCGAATGGGAGATTCTTCTGTAGTATATCAAGGCTTTGCGCGAGGGCTGGGCACATCAATGATAAATATCATTAACACATGGGCCATGAATAACATAAACCCCGATCTTGTTTTTTATCTAAAAATATCCCCAAAAGAAGCTATTAAACGTTTTCATAACCGTAAAGAAGAATTGCAAGAAGAACTTACTGTTTTTGAAAAAGCGAAACAAAATTTTATGCATAAAGTAGCAGATGGATATGATGCTTGGTTTAAAGACAAACAAAATATTATTACCCTTGATGGAACAAAAACTCCGCAAGAATTAGCCTATGAAGCTCAAAGCTATATTGAAACATGGTTAACAAAAGAAAACATCTATGAATAATCCCGCGTACCTATGGATCGGCAACGCCACAACCCTCAAAAAAACCCTTGTTTCATTCCTCCAAAATCAACTCTGCCCGCACAATGGATGCAAAACCTGCAATGAGTGTACAAAAATAAATGAGTTACAACATCATGCACTCATGTGGATAAATCCTGAAAAACAATATACGCTCACACACCTTGAACCTGTCTTTGAATGTCTCGCTTTTAAAAATGATGAAAAACAAAAATATTTTTTTATTTTAGATAAAGCTGACACCTTAACACCCGCCACCGCAAACAGCCTCTTGAAATCTGTTGAAGAACCACCAGAAGGCTACCACTTTATTTTTCTTGCACAACGAATTGAAAATATTTTACCAACCATTCGTTCTCGATGTATCATCAAAAAATTTCACGATAAACATGATGAGCTTTTACACGAGATCTTTTTAGAACATTTTAAAATTAAAACTAACCCTTTAGCCTTTTTACAAGAACTTGATAATGTGCAACCACATGAACGTGAAAGCCTCGAACTCATTGACAACCTCTTACATTATTGGAATCAAAAGTTTATAAAAAACCCTGATTCAGACGTGAAAAAGATTGTCCATTACCTTCAAATTGCTCTTACGCAACCACCGATGCCAGGAAGCTCCAAAATCTTCTGGAAAAATTTATATTTACAAATCAACAAAACTCTCACAAAAACATAATTAGCGAATCTTCCACTGGGCAAGCAAAGTTAAAACAACAATAATCCATGTGGGACGAATCCAATAATCAACAATGGCATCAAGCCTTACAAATTGAACAGGTAACCCAACGAAATAAAGATAAATACCATAAACTGCAATCGCAATGATCGCTACATAAAAAATCCAGCGTTCGGCACTACGAGGGAAACGAATAGAAGACGCACGCAAGATAAGAATAAAAAAATGTAAAACGATACAAACGATGGCAGCCAATAAAATTAAATCAACAAAACCCTCTATTTGATAAGGCGTTGAAACTAATTTTAAGCGAACCCATAAAACTGCCGACGCACTTACAACCAAAAATAAGCTAATTAACCGAGCCATGGGATATTTTTCGGTCGAAATTCGCTCAAAAATATAAAACAAACCCACCATCGTAAGAGATATAATTGACAATAATTCCCAGAAAAAATTATTAAAAAATGAAACGAAAATCATAACACGCTCCTTCTTTTTAGCGATTCACTCATTATTCTAAAATAAGATAAACATCTTTTTCAAACATTCTTCATCTTATAATAAAAAAACACTGTTGCAACTCAAAACATAAAGAGTAAACTTTATGCCAGCCCTCAAAATATTTTTAAAAAATAAAAAAGGTGAAATGTGATTTGTATTAATCAGGTACTCGATAATTTTCTTAAACAGCAAGAAAATTGGAAACATTACTTGATGGCGAACTGGGATCACATCGTAGGTGCCATTGCTCATCATGCACGCATTGAAAAAATAGAAAACGACACACTTATTATTGGCGTTTACGATTCAGCATGGCTCCAAGAATTGTATATGCTTTCCCCAATATTACTCAATAAGATAAATCAATCTCTTGAAAAACCATATCTCAAAAAAATCCGACTTAAACATGCAGCAAAAAAAAGATGTTTCGGAAATAAAAAGAAACCGCTCAGACAAGAAATCGCTCCAATACAACGTGCTCTAACTCCCCGCGAAAAATGTGCACTTCAAAAAATTTCTGACGACGAACTTTCACGCGCCCTCACAAATTTTCTTATGCGATGTCATCAGGTAACCCATTCATGAAACACATCTGTTTTGTCGCAGCCAAATCAGGAGGGCACATTGTTCCATGCTTAACCCTCGTTACTCACTATAAAAAAGGCCATCAAAATCTTTCTGTTACATTTATTAGCGCCAATAATACTCTTGATAAAAATTTAACAAAAAATCACCCTCTCATTGATGAAAACATTTACCTTAATCTCGAAAACATTCCGTATAAAAAACCATTACGCATACCCTTTTTTTGTTTTCAATTTATGTACGCGTTTATAAAAATGTTTTTTAAATTTATAAAGAAAAGACCCATAAAAATTATAAGCTCCGGAAGCTATATCGCACTCCCAGCATCTTTCGCTGCATTTGTGCTCAGAATTCCTATTGAGCTCTGGGAACTCAATGTTATCCCCGGTAAAACAATTAAATGGCTTGCTCCCTTTGCTCAAAAAATAAATCTTTGTTTTCCTGAAGCCCAAAAATTTTTTAATCCAAAAAAAAGTGTACTCGCTTTATATCCAATATGTTATTGCCAACAGGACAAAGAAAATCTAAAAACAGCTCGTTTACGACTCAGTCTAGATCCACATAAAAAAACAATCTTTATATTGGGTGGCTCACAAGGCTCACAAGAACTCAATAAGATAATTTTAGGTATTGTTCAAAAAAATTCTCTAATCGCCAAAACCATCCAATTCATTCATCAAACAGGCAATGATAGCCCCGAGTTAACAAGAAAAACATACCAATCATTTAACATTCCTGCATATGTTTTTTCGTACAATAAAAATTTAGCACCTATGTACAATGCAACAGATTTAGTCATTTCCCGTGCAGGAGCAGGAGCTCTTGCAGAAATTCAATTTTTCGAAAAAGCTTCGATCATTATTCCGCTTAAAACTGATCAAACAAATCATCAATATTACAACGCAACCTCATTTGAAAAACGTGCTTCTTCAAAGTGTACCATTCTTGAAATTACTCAACAAAAAGAACTTGAAACCATTCTCAACAAACTTTCAGTTTGAGCGGCCAGTCGCTCAAACTGAGTGATTTTGCAAGGCAAAATTGTATCGAAGGACCGTGCTGGTCAATCCAAACATTCTGTTGGCAACTGAGAATATCAGACAAAAAACGTTCGTTACTTATAAATTGCAATGGCATTGGAAGCTTTTTTATTTATTTCTTCGCCTGTTTTCCAGTTAATATATTTAATTTCCAATGAAGGATCATATTTAAAATGATGAGGTTTATTATCAACCTGACGATACAATAACAACCAAATAGGAAAAATCGTTGGAATCGGATAAATATTTTTACCCAATGAACTATTTCCATCTCTTCCAATATATAACGCGGTAGTATAACGTGCTGTTGCACCGGCAAACCAACACGTTCTGGAATCATTAGTTGTTCCCGTCTTTGCAATAACCTCCGGCTTAAAGTTATTTTCTTTTACGCGCCATAAATACCGCCTCATTCCAATACTCAATACTTTTGCAACTTTGCCTGCGACAGCAGAGTCCAATACCCGTTCTCTTTCTACTTTGTGCCGATAAATCTTGCTGCCCCATTCGTTTTTAACCCATTTTACAAAATAAGGCTCAACGTACATGCCATCATGCGCAAATACATTAAAGGCTGCAATAGCTTCCTTCAAACTCACATCAACACATCCCAAGGCCAAAGAAGGATACGGAGACATTTCCCCGGAAATATGAAATTTTCGAGCTAAATTAATAACCGATTGTGCTCCCGCCCGTAAAAATGTTTTTACTGTGATAATATTATTTGATACTGAAAGAGCCCGCGCCAATGTCATATCTCCTTCAAACGTCCTTGTCGTATTTTGTGGCTGCCATAAATTTCCTCCAAAAGAAAATTCCACCGGTTCATCAAGCTCTAGATCAAGAAAAGACCTCCCCTGCTGCATCGCAACCGCATATACAATTGGCTTAAAGATTGAACCCAATTGCCGCCTTGCTTTCAACGCTCGATTATATTGCGAATCAAAATAATTACACCCACCAATAAGCGCTTTTATCTCTCCAGATTCACCATCCAAAGTAATTAATGCTCCATTAATATCCTTTCCCAATGAAACTGACAATGTTTCAAACTGATCTTTGAAAGCACTTTCTGCTTTTTTTTGAACATGAGAATTCAACGTCGTTTGAATACGTAAACCGCCCGTATATAACAAATGTTTTCCAATCCGATCTTCCAAAAACTGTCGAATAGACTCTTTAAGATATGGCGCAATTTGTTCGTTCTTTTGTTCACAAAGATTGAGCAACTCATTTTTCGCACGTTGATATTCAACATCTGTAATTGCACCGATCTGTTTCATCGAATGCAACACGATGCTTCTTCTTTTTAAAGTAATTTCAGGACGCACCAAAGGACAAAATCGAGCGGGATACTTAACAATTGCTGCAAGCGCCGCCCCTTGTGCTATTGTTAATTGCGCAGCATGCGTATTCCAAAAACGCTTAGCCGCCGCCTCAATCCCGTAAATACCACAACCAAAACATACATGATTGAGATATGTCTCTAAAATTTGTTCTTTTGTAAATTGTCGCTCAACCAATAATGATAACAATTGTTCTTTTATTTTTCTTTTAAATGTTTTTTTACAATCAAAAAAGAGCAGTTTTACTAACTGCTGGGTAATAGTACTTGCGCCTTGCACTATCTTTCGATGATACAAATTAACCATCGTTGAACGTAAAATAGACTTCCATGCAATTCCTGAATGATGAAAAAAATTATGATCTTCCGCTGCAATAAAAGCCATCTGTACATGACGAGGTATCGCTCTTAAGTCAACCGTCTCACGTCTATCAAGCTCAAATCTTCCCCACTCCCCTCCTTCATCATCAAGTAAAAGGGAAGGTTTGCCGGGATTGTAATTAGCAAGAACTGATAAATCAACAAAATGGTGATGCGCAATAAAAAATAAAACCCCAAAAATTGTTGAAATGAAAAATATAATCGTTAAAAAAATAGTCTGCAAAACTCTCATGTTTAAAGCGTATCACATTAATATACGTTAATAAAAAGAAGCGTAAAAACCGACTCTATAAAAAATCTGTATTAAGCTATTTAAACATCAAAATTGTCATCCTCTCAATTTTTTTCTAAAATTTTTACAATGACTAATCAAAACAGAAAATTAAAAATCATTTTCAATGCCTGTCTCTTTGTTTTTTTTGCAGGAATCTTATTTTATGCAGACCTTCTCTTTTTTCATTGCTTTCATAAAACATTTGCACAATTTTTACTCTGTATATTTATAATACTCGCAACTCGCCAAAGATCTGCCATTTTTCTCGGCATTTCACTATTTTTCCTAAGCCTCGAATCCATCATTTTTTTTGGACAATTAGAATACATGCTTTTTTTCGCCCTTCTCGCATACATCACCGTAAAATTATTGAATGATATCATTCAAATGTCACTCGCCATTCCCCTTATTTCTCTGATCATCAACCTCATAATTCAAAAAACCTTCACCTCTCTTTACCTCCATTATCCCTATACGGATTTTCTCTATACAATTGGACATTTTTCCTTTAATTTGCTATTTTTGATGTTATACTGGATCTTTGAAAATAATGGTAAATAAGGTAATCGCTTGGAATATTCCGAGAGGAAAGTCCGGACTCATAATGAAGGAGATACCATACGAGAGCAATCAAGTATGGGAAGTGAAAACTTACGGAAAGTGCCACAGAAAATAACCGCCTTTTTTAGGTAAGGGTGAAAATGTGCGGTAAGAGCGCACGGACATTGTCAGTAATGATAGTGTGGGGCAAACCCTATCTCGAGCAAGGCAAAATAGGTGCAGACGGCTCTTCATTCCGGTTATATGCACGGGTATGCCGCATAGATATATGGTTACCCTTTATACTTCGGTATAAAGACAGAATCCGGCTTATCATTTACCATTATTTTCCTCTCAAGGCCAACCAATGAAACTAAAAATAAAATTTCCCTCATATAATTTCATATGGCTTCTTCCTTTTTTAGGATTCATATGTGGCTATTTCTTTGCCCGCATCTGTTTGAACGCTAAAAACTTACCTGTTCCAAAAATCATAGGGCTTCCTGTTACGCAAGCACTTTTCACCCTCTCTTCACAAAAATTGAATCTTCACATCATCGCCGAAAAGGAAGATCTTGATTTACCAGAGGGGACGATCATCAGCCAAAAGCCTTCACCTCACCAAAGCGTCAAACCGCACCAAGCAATATTTGTCGTTCTTTCCAAAAAACCAGAACTCAAAAAAGCGCCCAATCTCTTAGGAAAAAACATCAATCAAGTTAAAAAAGAACTTCAGAGCAAGGGCATTAAATACAAAGAATTTGCACTGCCTCTCAATACACCTTTGCACAAAACAAGCGCTCAATATCCAGCCCCCACAAAACCTCTTAATGAAGCCATTCGACTTTTTAAATCTCTTGATAAAGAACAAAAATTTATATTTCCCAACTTAAAAGAATGTCGATGGGAAGATGTAAAATCATTTTTAGAAAGACACGATATACATCCAACGATAACCTATAAAAACAAAAAGCCAAAAGCATCCTATACGATTATCGAACAACGCCCCCTTCCAGGAACACTAATCTCGCTTAAAGAGCCGATTCATGTGCAACTACATCTATCAACGAACTAGCAGATTGGCCCTTGAATATTACCTTGTACAGCTGCTGGCTCAGCGGAAGAACAAGATCATACTTACGTATTAAATCCTGAACTGTCTTTATGGTATTAAGACCTTCTGGAGTAAACCCAGTTTCATCTAAAATACGCGTAAGAGCATACCCTCGACCAAAAAGCTTACCTACCGCAAAATTTCTACTTGTACCGCCACTTGCTGTTAAAAACAAATCCCCTAAACCCGCAAGATCGAACAAAGTTTTTTCTTGTGCTCCTAAAGCTCGTGATAATGCACACATTTCCTGCCAGGCTCGAGTAAATAAAAATGCACGGGTATTATCACTTCCATCTAATCCATTAACAATGCCCATCAAAAACGCAACCACATTTTTTAAAGCACCACCCAACTGCGTCCCGAGAACATCATCTATAACAAACGGACGAAACCATGCATTGCGAACTAAAATGGCAACATCTTCCGCTATTGAATGATCAACTGCCGCAATATTTACACCGGTTACACTTTTATCCATCACGCCATGTGCAAAACTTGGCCCACTTAAAACTGCATAATGAATACGTGGAGATAACACGTGCTCCAAAATCTGCGACGGTAACATTAACGTTTCATTTTCAATGCCCTTAGATAAAATTACCCATCGCTGATTCATACGATAATAAGGTTTACATTTCGTTACAACATCTCTAAAAAACTTAGTTGGCGTTGAAATAAACACCCAATCATGACAAGCAACATCCTTTAAGTCAACATGGGCAACAATATGCGGTGAAAGCTCATAACCAGGCATATATCGATTATTTTTATGTTCTTGATTAATTTGCTGCGCAACATCTTTTTCACAGCACCATAAACTTACATGATACCCATTTTCAGCTAATAAAGATGCAACGGCAATCCCCCATGCACCTTCACCAATCATCCCAATACTTTTCACCTTATTCCCCTTATTTTTCATTAAAAGAATATCACAGTCTCCATAACAAAAACTATGAATGGCCCCTAAAAAAAATAAAAAAATACACACGTCCTTTTTCATGCAACGCCTTCTTTAAAATAAAACCGTACTTTATACTCCAAAGTTACGTTTTATGTGATGATAATTTTTCCATATTTCTTCTAATTCAGAATCAGATAATGCTGGCCAAAATGTATCAGTAAAAAAAAGTTCACTATACGCAGCTTGAAACAACAAAAAATTGCTTAATCTCTTAACCCCACCTGTTCTCACGATAAGATCAGGCGAAGGACAATCACTTGTCCATAACTTACCTTGAAAATATTCCGGAGAAACATCTTCTTTTTTAATTAAGCCGGCAGCAATATCATCACACGTTTCTTTACACGCAGCAACAATCTCCTGTCGCCCTCCATAACAAAAAAGGATATTCACCGTAACTTTTAATTGATCCTTCGTTTGTTCTTCAAGAACTTCGCACACTTTTTTAACATGATCAGGAAACAAGGACCGATCTCCTATAAATTTAAGGCGTACACCATTCTTCAATGCTTTAGGAATTTGCGCTTGAGCTTGCTCAGCTATCAAATCAAATAAGAAGTTTTTCTCTTCGACAGATCGTTTAAAATTTTCGAGTGAAAAGGTGTAGAGAGATAAATACTTAACACCCCGCTCAAGACAATATTTTATGACGCGTTCTACCGCCTTAACTCCTTCTCGATGTCCCATCATGGATGGCAGTCCACGTTGACAAGCCCATCGTCGATTGCCATCCATAATACACGCTAAATGAGTGATCATGATCTATACCTCTTATGTGAGATTTTTCCCTAGAATAAAGGATTTTATGCAATAAGTAAACCGGTAGAAACAAGCAATAAAAGCTCGCAGTGGCCTGATTCGAAAAGACCTTATCCTTGCCAAAAAGAAATATTTTTGCTATAATAAAGCTATAGTAAAGTAGGCTATTTTGGAGGTATCTCATGTTTAAAAAATTATTATATTTTATTTTATTAATAAGTTCACAGGTTCGTGGTGACTGGGAGTATTGGCTCGCAGGTGGAGGCATTGCCACAGCAGGTTTAATTGGAT
>CAYUHH010000010.1:0-13078 GCA_964444435.1 uncultured Pseudomonadota bacterium
AACAAAATAATCGACAGGGCAACAACTGCCCCCCCCACAATAAAAAATATCCAAAACATTTATTTACCTATTCTTCAACAAATTTAGTA
Organism: uncultured Pseudomonadota bacterium; assembly: GCA_964444435.1. Taxonomy (GTDB): domain Bacteria; phylum Babelota; class Babeliae; order Babelales; family UBA12409; genus UBA12409. The sequence continues at coordinate 90 of CAYUHH010000010.1, forward strand.
TCACACAAAATCCAGTGATCATTACAATGAAAAACAGACACATTCTTGAAGCGATAAGAAAATTACTTTTAAAAAACTATGATTCTATTTGCTTTATCTTTAAAAAATCATCAACAGAATTAATTAAAACTTGCTCTTTATCCTTTACTGAAGCCAGTTCATTTTCCAAATTCTTAACTTTCACAGCCATATGAAGCGCCGAGAGAACGGCCACCTTTTTCTTGTCTGTAACTTTTGATTGCAATGAAATTTTAGACATTAAATCGTCAACTAAGCTAACAGCCTGAGAAAAAACTTCCTCAGGCTCATCGCTCACAACAATATAAGAATCATCAAAAATTGTTATCGTCTGTTTTTTCAATTCGCTCATATTAACGCTCTTGTTCTACAACAGCATCAATATCTTTGATCAAACTATCAACCAATGACTTCGCAAGCTGTTTTTCTTCATCAGATTGTTTGTTTTTCTCAAGAGCGAGAACCTCTAAATCATCTGTTCTATTCTTCAATGCTTCGTTTTCTCGGACTAAAGAAGCATTTTCACCACGAAGCAAACTAATAAGACTTACCAAATCTTCAATTTTTTTTTCTAATATAGCCAGCGCTTCCATAACATCCTCAACTTTCTATAAACTACAGTTAACTATCTTGGCACATTCTAACCCAAGTTTACTCATAAGATCAAGAGAAAGTTATGACTTTGCAAGTTCCGCTGACTTTACAAGTTCCGCTAACTCTGTAAAAGCCTTTGGCTCAAAAATAGCTAACCCACTAAGCATTTTACGATCAAGCTCAATGTTTGCCAATTTTAATCCGTGCATAAACTTGCTGTATGACAATCCATTTTTAACTGCACCAGCACTCACACGAACAATAAAAAGACTTCTCATTGAACGTTTTTTTAGCTTGCGACCCTTAAAGGCACAAGCCATTGCACGCAAAAGAGTTTCTTTCGCACGACGAAAAATATTTTTTCGCTGTCCCCAAAAACCTTTTGTTTGCTTTAATAACTTTTTATGTCGCTTGCGCGTAACAGTTCCACGTTTAACTCGTGACATAATTATATCCTTAAAAAACTAACTAAAATAATTAAACTAACCCACCTACTAGCTATATGGCAATAAACGACTAATATTGCTTGCATCGCCCTTTTCTAAGAAGGTAGCATGACGCAAATGACGTTTTCTTTTTGATGTTTTACTTGCCATCAAGTGTCGCTTATACGCATGACCACGTTTAATTTTTCCAGTTGCGGTTTTTTTAAAGCGTTTTTTTGCGGCAGAATGCGTTTTCATTTTTGGCATAATCAAAATCCTATAAAAAATTTTTATTTATTACTTTTTATATAATAAACACGAGACCAGAAGTTCCCTAATTTCATATCTCTTTCTCGCTCCACACTCTCAACTCCAGCCTTTTTCAGCGTTTCATCAAGTTGCCCGAACATATATCGTCCGCGTTCTTCCTTTGTTGCTAATTCACGGCCACGAAACATAATCGTAAACTTTACACGATTACCTTCATTTAAAAATTGAATTGCACGATTAATTTTAGTTTGATAATCATGCGGATCAATCTTAGGCCTAAACTTAACTTCTTTAATCCTGATAACCTTTTGCTTCTTTTTAGCATCAGACAGCTTTTTCTTTTTAGAATAAAGCATTTTGCCAAAATCCATTATTTTGACAACCGGCAAACCATCATCGCTACTGCTATCTGACAAAAGAACCAAGTCTAAACTATCTTCTCGTGCCCGAGTAAGAGCATCAAGACGGCTTAAAACCCCTAGGTTTTCTCCAGCATCATCAATAACTTGCATGCGAGAATATCCAATTTTGTCGTTTATCTGAGGAACGTCTCTTCTACGTTGATCTTTTCTCTGATCTCTCAAACTAACCTCTTTTGATTAATCAATCTTTTCCTGTAACTTTTCCAAGACTTGCGCATGAACCTTTTGAACAAACTCTTCATTCTGTTTTAAAAACTTTAGAGTTTGTTCTCTTCCTTGCGCAATGTTTTGGTCTTCATATGAAAACCATGCTCCAGACTTCTTAATGATATCACAATGCAAAGCGGCATCTAAAAGGTCAAGCTCTTTACAGAGACCCTCTCCAAACAGCAAATCAAGCTCCACCTTTTTAAATGGTGGCGCAACTTTATTTTTTGCAACCTTAATAGAAACTCGATTACCAAAATGAACATCACCCTTTTTTAAGCTTGCAATACGTCGAACATCAAGACGGAGTGAAGAATAAAACTTCAACGCATTTCCACCACTCGTGGTCTCTTTATTCGCAAACGCAAAACTATTAATATTCTGACGAATTTGATTAATAAAAATCAAAACAGCCTTTGATTTATGCACAATCGGAGTCAACTTGCGCAATGCTTGAGACATTAATCGAGCTTGCAAACCAACATGTACATCACCCATGTCCCCTTCAAGCTCTGCTTTTGGGACAAGCGCAGCAACTGAATCAACAACAATCAAATCAATCGCACCTGACCGAATTAACATCTCCGCAATATCTAACCCCTGCTCTCCAAAATCAGGCTGCGAAATAATGAGCTCATCAATATCAACACCTAAATTCTTCGCATGAGATGGATCTAATGCATGTTCAGCATCAATAAATGCACAAAGACCACCTTTTTTTTGAGCCTGAGCTAACGCATGAAGCGCTAATGTCGTTTTACCAGATGATTCCGGCCCATAAATTTCAATAATGCGGCCGCGAGGAATTCCTCCAACCCCAAGAGCATGATTAAGTAAAATGGACCCTGTAGAGATTGCGTCTATATGCGAATTGGCCGACTGACCAAGAAGCATGACTGAACCTTTGCCATATTGTTTGTCTATTTGAGCAAATGTTGCCTCGAGCGCTTTTTTCTTTGCTTGCCGAAGCTCATTACTTGCTGTTTGATCGCTCACGCTATCCTTTATCTCTCTAATAACTTTTATCTAACGATTTTTTTATCTACCTTAATTGTAGCATTTTTATACAAAGAAGCAATAAATGCACTCTGTGTAACCTGCCGCTGCTCTTGGTGCAGTTGCTTCATAAGACCATCTTTTTGAGCTTTAAACTCTTTTTCGTCAAATGGAGCAATCGTATCTAAGCATAGCATAAACCCTTTTTCATCTCCCATAACGGTCACGGTATTTCCAGGAATGGTCAATGAGAAAAGCTGAGAAGAAGAACAACCAATACGACTTATTAAACGTTGCACCTTATCATTCATTTGCTGACTTATTATTCCTGTTGACCCAACTGATGCATTATTTTTTTCAGCAAACGCCTCAAACGCTTCTTTATCAGCTAAAACATCTGCCTCATGAAGAATTTTTTTCATTTTTCTTTCAGCCTGATATCGATAATAATCACCCTTAACCTGCTCTTTTAAATTAGTAAATTTAGGCTGATATGATTTTTTTATTTCTGAAACATAAAATGCATACCCATCATTATCCTGCAAAAATGCTCCGCCAGAGCCTTTGCGAGCCATAAAAAATCGCTTCATATAAGGCGCGGTCCCTTTTGCTTGCAATGCAAGAGTCTCTTTCTTGCCATTCTTTTGTTGTGCAAGCTTCTCAAGTGTCTTTAATGATTCTTCTTGAGCAAGCGCACGACGTATATCGTGCTGAAAGAGTTTAGCAAACTGGCGAATACGTAATTTTTCAACAATATCATTGCGAACCTTTGAAAGGTCTTTGAAAACTTGGGCTTTTTTCCCAACACGTTGGATAAGCTCAAATCCTGCATCTGTTTCGATCACTTGTGAAATCTCACCGTCTTTTGTCAAACGGAAGGCTGCCTGTTCAAATGCTGCTGCATATTTGCCGCGGGAAAAGAAATCAGTGAGCCCGCCCTTTTTCTTTGATTCTGCATCATCAGAAAATTCTTTTGCGCGATCTGCAAAAACTTTTGAATCCTTGTCAACTTCCTGCTTAACCTTTGCAAGTTTTGTCCGAACTTGAACCTTGTTTTTATCATCAAATTTCATACAAATATGCCGAACTTGAATTTTTGCAGGCTGATCAACGAATTCCTTAAGCTTATTGGTTTTATAAAAGCTCTCAACCTGCCTGTCTGAAATCTTGGCCGGATAATTTGCACCGTCAAATAGCCATACAAACCCTGCACGTTTTTCCGGGACAATATATCGTCTATCTTTTCTATTTTCAGCGTCGAAAAACTTTTTCAAATCAGCATCTGAAACTTTTTGCTTTTCCTCTTCCCGTATAAGCTTTTGCAATGGCAATTCTGCAACAAGAAAACTTCGAGGTGTATATGCTTGAATAAACTTTTCTTTAAGTAGAAATTCAGGAACGTATACGGCTCCCTCAGTAAGCTGAATCAAGAGAGACGCAATCAATTGATTTGTTATTTGACCTTGTAATTCAGGCACACTCATATTTTGAGCACGAGCCAACGAATACAGATCAACCGAACCATCTGCACCCACAAGCTGAGGGGGAACCATCCGAATCAATTGCTGCGCAATAAACTGAGGAGACAATTTAATATGCAATTTATCCGCAACCGCCTCAAGAAGCTTTTGATCAATAAGTGCATCAAGCGCAATTTTTTGGGGCGCGGCATCAAGTCCCTGCATTTTCAAAAATTGTTGCGCATTTTCGCCAAACATATTTTTAAATTGTTGAATTTGTTGCTGAGTATTAAAAATTTTATGCTGGTACTCTTCGATACCAACAGATTTTCCATTAACCTTTACCGCCCAACCGTCGCCATCAACCCATTTAAAAATGATCATTAATGCCGAAGGAAAAACAACAAAAAAACTTACTGCATAAATAACATATTTAAGAAAGCGACCTTGCAAGTGTCGACGAAAAAGTGAAATCATGTAACTAACCCTCTTGTTCTGTTTTACGAATGTCTCTTATTGAAATTTTCTTAAATTGAGAAATCTTTTTAAGCCCCTCTAAATCTTTCAGAAGCTCTTCTTTATTTGAGTAAGGAGCGGTAACGATCTGATAAGTTACCTTTCTTTTTCCATTTTTTAATTTACGTGAACTTTTTTTGATACGCAATTCAATATCATTTTTATGCGCAATATCAATCAAATTTAATGCTTGTGCATATTTGTCATTCGCAGCAATCGGCGCGTAAAAAAAATGCTTCTTTCTGACTCTTCCTTTTTGCACACGCTCAGATGATTCAACCAAGGCAATCTCTTGCTCTTCTACTTTATCTTCGATTGACCCAACCGTAACATCTGGTTGAGCTTGCTCCAACAAAGCTTCTTCACTTGTTTGCTGAACAAATGCTCGAATTGCTTTACGCTGACCCATAAAATAACCGGCTAAAAAGGAGAGTAGGCATAGCAATAGAAATGCTGCTACAAGCCAACTTGCCTCACGCTTATAAAGAACAAACGCTGAAAGTGGAACTTTTTGATCAAATTCCGAACCTCTACCACTAAACCTTTTAAACATAACGATCCTCACCTTTAGACTCTCTAACCTCATTACACTTCTAGTTTGATGTCAAATTGATCCATTCAGTGTATACCGCATTACAATGTTCTTCAAATTTTTTAGTTAACATTCGATTAAACGTCAATTGTCGTTTAGCATAGCGACGAGTTTTTTGTTGAATAATTTCTATTAATGCATCAGATGAAGCTATTTCACCGTGCAGATAACGAATAATATCATCATAACCAATAAACTTTTTCTTTAGTAGAAAATCAATCCATTCAGACGGCAACGATTCCACCTCTTTTGCCCACCCATTGTTTAACATTTGAATAACTCGCTCATTAATTCGCTTATAAAGATCTTCTTTATCGCGATTAACAATCATAAAATGAACGTGATTAAACAAAGGATCAAATAATGGCTTCAATAAAGAAGGACGTCTGCCCGTTTCGTCCCAAATAGAAAGAGCTCGCTCAATACGATATCGATCATGTTTATCTATTTCTTCAGCGCGCTTCGAATCAACAGCGTACAACCGCAACCAGAGATCTTCTGTTCCCTCAACGTATTGTCGCGTTGACACATTAAAATCATCCTGAGGCGGAAAAAAGAGCGCATTTAGATAGAAGCTTGACCCTCCCACAACGATAGGTATCTTGCCAAGCTGATAAATTCCATCAATTAACCGCTCCATTTGAACGCGAAACTCAATAACAGTAAAATTAACCGGATCATTGATAAGGTCAAACAGATGATGAGAGATAGTACTCGATTGCCACGCTGGCTTTGCAGTACCAATCGTTAAAGGAGTATAAAACTGACCAATATCAGCATTGATAATCTCTCCACGCACCTCTTCCGCAATTCTTAATGCTAAATCGGACTTGCCAACTCCTGTTGGACCAGTAATAATAAAAGCTTTTTTTTCGCTATTCTTCATGCCTTTATTTTAACATAAATCTATAAAAGACTGAAAAAACACCCCCGCCCCCCTTATTGGCTGACAAATTGAAAGATAGTGCACACTCTAATCGCAAGAAAATTGACAAAAAGCAACTTTTAGGGTAAAATTTAATATGAAATATAAAAAAATCATTTTTCAAGAAACTGGAGGTTTCATGAATGTAAAAAGTATTCTTATTATCTTATCAATCTTATTTTCGATAACACTTCGAGGAAATGCCGAGTTATTCAAGGCTATTGATAAAGGTAATACGGAAAAGGTACAATCTCTCATCAAAAGTGATATTGATACTCATATTAAAAACAACTGGTACAATGGAATTCCCCTTATCAGAGCTGCACAAAAAGGTTTTAGCAAAATAGTCGATTTGTTATTGACACACGGTGCACATGTAAGTGCAGGGGGTGATGCAGCCTTAATCATGGCCGTAACATACGGGCATGAAGATGTAGTGGAAATTCTTTTAAATGCGGGAGCAAATGTAGATGCATGTGGTGAAACTCCATTGCTTACAGCAATAAGAAACGGCGACACTTCAATAGCTCGCTTATTATTAACCTGGGGTGCAAACGTACATGAATGTGATGAAACTTTATTGCTTGCAGTCGTAGAACACGCCGATAGTTTAATGATTCACTTATTATTGAGTTGGGGTGCCCATATACAGACGCTATTATTTAGATCAATAGAAAAAGGCGATATTTCAAAAGTTCGTTTATTATTAAAGTGGGTCTACGATATTTGTGACCAAGACGATAAAGCTCTCAGCTTAGCAATACAATCAGACAACGAAGGTATGATCCGACTTATTATGGGTGAAATATACAAGCAAACAAGCCTACAAGGCCTTACGCGCTTGGAAACCACACCATCCCCAACTGTTAATGCGCTTCTGCTTGCAAGTTCACCGACGCCATCGCCATCGCCATCGCCATCCTTCTCAGAAAAATAAGTATATATCTGTGTAAAAAACTTGTTGACCTAAGCGCATTTTTTAACCTATAAAATCAAGACGGTCTAACTGCCATGCAATTGGTAAATTATGAAGGATTCTGAAACATTGCATCGTACCTTATCCCGAAATACAAAGGCTTTAGAATTAACGTTTAAAAATAAACGGGCGGTAGGATAATATTCCTACCGCCACAGATGATATATTAAATGGTTGATTCAGTATTCTTAGGCAACAAACGAGGCACCTGCACAAAGCATGCACGAATTTGATCAACGGCACGCTCCTTATCAACAACTTCTACCATCGATATTTCTTCCGCTAAAAGTGCTTCTGTTTGAACAAGCAAATTCCGCTCACCAAACGAAAGTTCCTTTTCTTGTGAAAGATAATGAAGATCTCGATAAATCTTGGAAATTTCTACAAGATCGCCACTTCGCAAACACGATTGATATTTTTTGTTTCTTTTATTCCAACTACTTGTATTAAAGTCACACCCAGAGGATTTTGTTGCGGGAATCATCAAGGTTTTAAATACATCTTTAATATAATTATGAGAATTTAGAAAGCGAATACCAACGGAAGAAAGATTATCAAGGGGAACTAAGATGATCATTTCTTTATTGAGAAACTTAAGTTCATAAAAATGAGTAAGACAACCGCCAATCGTTCGCTCAATTATCCTATTAACTCGGGCAACGCCATGGCCAGGATAAACTACCTTATCATTAAGAGCAAACATCATATACCCTCCCCGAAGGAAAGCGCTTAGAAAAAATATGCTCTCGAAGTAATGTAGAGTATAACACTGTGAATGAATTTATGGAATCTACTTATTCAAACAACAAGAGCAGGAGCTACTAACGGCGCTTTTTTGCAATAACGTTCATATAACTTCTTAACAATAAATGCAACTGTTACAATAATCATTACCCATTTTTTTGAAAGTTTCTTATCATGCGCAAGCGCATCAAATTGTGAAATAATATCTTGCAATTGTTCATAACACTTCTCTAAGATGTCAATTAATTCATCCATTGGAATAGCAACATCAACCTTATCAAAAAGCACCTGAAGTGATTGTGGTGACTCACCCGAAAACTCTGAAAGCAACTGAATCGAAAACTGTTCAAAGATAATGAAAATCAAATGACATAATTCGTAGATAAACCAATCCTTGTCACATTCAACTGTTCCACTCTTATAGGCAGCCCATAAATGACTTATCGGTTTCACGCTTTGCTGACGAATAATCTCATGATAACAATGAATTATACATGGGTCCTGAAAGTGCAAGAGCCGTACCCACACAATATCAATCTTACAAAAATGTTTACGTTCAACCAAATCACAAAGAGTTACATACTTATCAACAGTTTGATCAACAGCCCCCTTATATTTCTGCGCCTCAAAATAATGTGCGTGATTATTCGAAAAAACAAGTGTTATAATAAAAAATAATTTCTTCATAATTACCCTCTTTCTCGATAGAATTAAGCTGAGTTTAAAAAATAAAAAGAGAAGAAAACAATCAATGAAGAGAAAAAATACAAAATTAGGCACCATAAAAAGATTAATAGTTACACTCCTTATAGGAATAAGCCTCTTTCCATTACATGGAACAAAAGATCATAAGAAGAAGCTCTTTAATGAAAATACTGAATCATTTCAAATACTTTTAGATGTTCAAAAAGAGTTGCGATGCAAACAAAAAAAAATTCGAGAAAAAATTCAATCCAATTACCAGCCAATCAACAATCTTATCTCACAGTTGAAAGACATTGAGCGTACTCATCAAACCATATTAGAAATAGAACAAATGATAGGCAAAACAAAAGAAAAGCTGCATATTAAAAAAGAAAGCACAGAAAGATGCGAAAAGTGCAATGAAGCTTTATCCTTTGCAACGCGAGGCCTTAACGAAATAGAAAAAGCTCGTAAAATCATTGACAAGGAAACAAAAAGAATAGAAGAATTACTCAATAAACTTTTCGGTACTGCAGATGGAATTTTTCACAAAGCCCACATTACTCAAGCTCAAAAAAACATTGAAAAAGCTGCCAAATTATTTAATGAAGCATTAAACCTAAAACCTAAAGGAGAATAAATGAAAAAGGTTTCTTTGTTGATCATTGCTTCAAGTTGCTTTGCCCTTCCAACATTTACAAATAATATAAAAAGCGCTTCACCACAAAACACAATCCCTAAGCGAGTTGAAGAACTTGAAGAGTTATTTATCAAAAAACTTGCCAACCTTATCAAAGCAGATATCACCAAGGCCATAAAAGAACAAATATCGCAAGACAAACATCCGCTTATAACTTTTGGCCAAAAGCTTTTTGAGCAAGACATAATTAACATGATTGCAAAACAAACACATGCCCTTCTAGTCTCCCTTGAAGACCAACTTAAAGCGGAAAAAAATACGGCAAAAAAAGAACTTAATGAAGCTAAAAACAATACTGCCGCCAAACCATTGCGAGAAAAAATAAAAATCATAAAAAAGAAGATCAAAAAAGTAAAAAAAGCAAAACGATTCTTGAAATACGCGAACAAGTACCTTGATGAAGAAACCGAAGAAATAAACCGACTACTTAATCGAGCCATGAAACAAGTAAATAAAAACCTTGAAGGTGCCGAAAAGGTAATCAGAGAATTAATCGGCTCAGAAGCACAAAACACATTTAAAAATATTCTTAATCAATAGATAACTTGCAAACTAACTTACACATGTGGGGCAGATACTTCTGCCCCGCTTCTTTTGAAGGCGAAGCCGAGATGCTCCTGAACGATAACTATTTCCTCATGAACTCTTCAACGCTTTGCCTCATGCATCTCTCAAAGTAATACCTCAAAGAATCTCTTCAAAATATGCCCCTGCTTTCTTTCATTTTTTCTTCATGTTTTTCATCGAAGCTCCAAAGCAAAACACAGGAGCATCTCGGCGAAGGTGAAAAACCCTGCCCGTCAACTCTCACGCCAACTAACTTTTCTAACTGCAATCGAAGTCTTTCGCAGGCCCAAAAGCCACTGCTCACTTATGCGACCGCAAGCACTCCTTAAACCATAAAGCACACAGCCTCTGTACGCATTATGCGAACTAAACAGCCGGCATTCCAGGACACATTGCACGCTTCCCTGTAAAATATGAGCGTAATACGCTAAAGAAATCTACAAAAATTGTTGACAAGTTTTCTGATAAGACTTTATACTGGTTACTAAATATACAATCTTTTTAAAATCGAACAAGAAAGGAACCTTGGATGGCAAAGAAAATAATTGGAATCGATCTCGGAACAACAAACTCCGTTGTTTCGTTCATGGAAGGTGGAAACCCTAAAGTTATTCCTAATAAAGAAGGTGGAAACACAACTCCTTCTATCGTTGCATATACCAAAGATGGCAAACGATTAGTTGGGACACTTGCAAAGCGACAAGCCGTTACCAACCCAGAAAACACCATCTTCTCCGTTAAACGTCTCATCGGACATAAATATGACGAAATAAAAAATGAGGTAGCAAAACTTCCTTACAAAGTAATTAAAGCCGCCAACGGTGACTGTGCTATCGAAGTTCAAGGTAAAGAGTATAGTCCTCAAGAAATCTCAGCTGCAACCTTAAGCTATCTCAAACAAGTAGCGGAAGATTATATTGGCGAACCTGTCAGCGAAGCAGTTATCACCGTACCTGCTTATTTTAACGACTCACAACGACAAGCAACAAAAGATGCTGGCAAAATTGCAGGGCTCAGCGTTAATCGCATCATCAACGAACCAACTGCAGCCGCACTAGCTTATGGACTTGAAAAGAAAAAAAATGGAACAATCGCCGTATTTGACTTCGGTGGCGGAACATTTGATATCTCGGTTCTCGATATTAATGATGGCATTATCGAAGTTCGCTCAACTAATGGAGACACACAATTGGGAGGTGACGATATTGATAATCGCATAATGGAATATCTCGTCACAGAATTTAAAAAAGAACAAGGCATTGATCTTCATCAAGATAAAATGGCTATTCAACGACTCAAAGAAGCTGCTGAAAAAGCAAAAATTGAGCTTTCATCAGTTCCTGAAACCGAAATTAATTTGCCATACATTACAGCTGATGCATCAGGGCCAAAACACCTCACGCTTAAGTTAAGCCGTGCAAAAATGGAATCACTCTGTAGCGACATTTTTAACCGCATCATGGAACCTTGCAAAAAAGCCATAAAAGATGCCAACGTCGGCAAGAAAGAGATCCAAGAAATCATCCTCGTTGGTGGATCAACACGTATTCCAAAAGTTCAAGAGATGGTAAAGGAATTTTTTGGCAAAGAGCTTAATAAATCAGTTAACCCTGATGAGGTAGTATCAGTTGGTGCTGCAATTCAAGGTGGAATTTTAGCTGGTGATGTTACAGATGTTCTTTTGCTTGATGTTACCCCTCTTTCCCTTGGCCTTGAAACAATGGGTGGCGTCATGACCAAGCTTATTGAGCGAAACACTACCATCCCATCGAAAAAATCACAGGTGTTTTCAACCGCCGAGAACAATCAAACAGCTGTTGACATCCGAGTCTTCCAAGGTGAACGTGAATTTGTAAAAGACAACAAAATGCTCGGCCAATTCAGACTCGAAGGTATTCCTACAGCACCTCGTGGCGTTCCTCAAATTGAGGTCTCATTTGATATCGACGCCAATGGTATTGCACACGTCTCTGCAAAAGATAAAGGCACCGGCAAAGAACAAAAAATTACCATTACGAGCAGCGGCGGATTATCTGAAGAAGAAATCAACAAGGCAGTAAAAGAAGCTCAAGAACACGAAACTGAAGATAAAAAAGCAAAAGAAATTGTCGAGAAACGCAACAAGCTCGACAGCATGATCTTTGAAATTGAAAAAACAGTTCGTGAAAACAAAGAAAAACTTCCCGCAGAAGAAGTTTCAAAAGTAGACGCAGCTGTTGAAAAAGCAAAGGCGGCACTCAAAGAACATGAAAATAACGCTGAAGAACTTCAAAAAACTACTGATGAGCTCATTCAATCTTCACATAAAGTAGCGGAACTTCTTTATCAACAAACGCAACAAGCTGGTCAACCTTCACCTGACCAACCAACCGATTCAGATAAAACTGATAAAAAAGACGATGAACCAATTGAAGGTGAAATCAACGATAAATAAAATAGTGCTAAACAAAAAGGGGAGCGCTTCAGGTTCCCCTCTCTTCCTCAATTTCAACCTCCTTTTACCCTCCATTTTTAAAAAAATACAGAATTTCAGACTTTAAAAATAGCCACCTGTTCACCAAATTTAACTGCCGTCTCAAAGCCTTCCTTTGAATGTTTGATAAACTGTTTCTCCACCGAGATCATTCCCTTAGGAAAAAGGTAAACCAGCGTTGACCCACCGTATGCAAAATATCCTAGCTCGGCAGCCTTATCGCATGAATCGCCAGCAATATAGGTATTATTAATTGATCCGACATTAAATGCTCCAACAATCACTAATCCCACATTGCCAAACTTAGTTTTTAACGGAACAAACATACGTTTATTACGAATGAGTGGATCAATCTCAGTTTTATACGCTATTGGATCAACCGTTTCGAGACCCTCTGGTTTAATAAACCGACCTTCAGAA
>CAYUHH010000011.1:0-13044 GCA_964444435.1 uncultured Pseudomonadota bacterium
GGTTAAATAAGTCTTACACCCACTGGTAGCACAGATAATAAAGGGAATTTTTTGTTTTATGTAGCTTTCGATATGAGCTATCCAACAATTCTAGCAGTATTAGCAGCCACAGGGAGATGTGTGAATTACTTTTTGTGGAACGTAACATATGGGGCATAAAAAGTCTTCTTTGCTGTTTTTGTCTTCCTTTACCTTTTTGTAATTGTTGAAACCTAATACTTTGAACACTTTTTCTTGCTAATCAAAATACATTGACTCGAATTTTTCTATCCCCCATCTAAAAAATAGTATAAAATAAAAATAAAAATAAAATAAAAATAGATCAAGAATATTAAAAGTTGATAAATATGGACAATTTTTCATTTACACAAAAAAAATTTGAAACATTTTTGGGACGTGTACCAGAGAATTTGTGTGTTCATTTGTGTAATAGTGGAGGAACGTTTCATTGTATGAATCATTTTTCGATGGTTCGCTGTGGTGGTGCGTTGTATGGTCTTGATTCATCTTTTGAGCAGAAGTTGAAACCTATTCTTTCGTGGGTAACTCGAATAATTGATATTCATCAGGTAGAACGCAAGTGTTGTGTGGGGTATGGATGTACGTATCTTGCTCCTTCTTTGCGAAAAGTCGCAGTTGTTCCTGTTGGATATTCTGATGGCCTTTGTCGTTCGTTTTCGAATAAGGGTTATATGAATATTCAAGAGAAAAAAGTGCCTATTGTAGGCCGGGTTGCGATGAATATGACGATGATTGATGTAACCGGTCTAAATGTTTCACGAGGCGATGAAGTAATTGTAATGGGTGAAGCACAAGGGGTTACAATTACTGAATATGCACAGGGGTTGAATACGATAGAATATGAGGTTGCAACGAGGATAAATCCTTTAGTTAAGCGAATTATAATTGAAAGATGATCTTTGTTTTTATTGCGTTATACTGAAGTTAATAAATTTAAAGTGATGATAGGAGAATGGCAAATGTATATCTTAGAAGGTAATATCGGTGCCGGAAAATCTACGTTACTCAAAAGAATAAAAGAAACAGATTCTGATGTGAGTGTTATTTTTGAACCCGTTAACACGTGGCATAAGCAACGGACGGGTCAGTCGTTATTGGGTAGTTTTTATCGAGATATTCCTCGCTGGGCTTTTTCGCTCGAGACCTATGCGATGGCATGTCGAGTAAAAGAACATTTGCGCGAGCAAAAGGAATTAGATCCATATCGTATTATGGAACGATCCATTTATTCAGGGCATTATTGTTTTGCTCATAATAGTTATCAAAGTGGTGGAATGTCAGACATTGAATGGTCTATCTATAAACAATGGTTTACCTTTTTAGTTCATGGCCAATGTCGGTTGCCGTTTGGTTTTATTTATTTAAAAACTGATTCAGAAGTTTGTTTTGAACGTGTAAAAAGACGTGCACGCTCAGGTGAGCAAAATATTACACTCAAATATCTCAAGCAAATTGATAAAATGCATGATCACTTCTTGCTTAACAAGGAAGACGTTATTCCTGAATTAGAGATGATTCCCGTTCTTATTCTTGATGGCAATAAACCATTTGATAAATGCGATAATATATTTAATGAGTATTGTGATCAAATTGAAGAATTTATGCACAAAACACATACGCCAGTTATGGCAAAAGAGCATCAAATTACTCTTTAATTTTTGTACTTTGTAAAGCTTACAAATGTAGCGTCCTTGCCTGTTTCTTTGAACCCAAGGCCCAGATATATTTTTTGTGCAGGGACATTGTTTGTGCGTGTAATTAATGAAATTTGTGTACAACCCTGATTAAATAAATCTTTTACTGCGTAACTAATTAATTTTTTACCATAATGTTTGCCGCGAAAATTTTTACTTACTGATAAAAATTGAATACGGCCTGTGTGGTAACCCGTTTTATGATAGGTTATAAATCCTGCAAATTTGCCATTTTCTAAAAGAACTTTGATTTTGAGTTTGCCATAATAAGCAGGGTTTTTATCTGGTGACTTTGTTTTTAACATATGGTCAACATCGAAGGTCATGCCTTCTTCGAATAACCAATATTCATCTACTTTGAGGTTATTGTTTATCGCGTGATAATCTCGTGGGAAATTATAATTTTCAATAGTGACATTTGTTGAACATTTAACAAGTGTAAACGTAATAATAAGAAGAATGGTAACAAATAAGACTAGAGAAATAAAAATTTTATTTCTCTTCTTTATTTTATTCATAAAATTTTCCTTTTTAGCGTGAGTTTTTAAGAATTGTTCTCTTCAAGATTTTAGGTTGAAGCATGGGGTTTTGCAAGTTTTTTATGCTTGAAACTTGTTTTTAATTTTATCATTTTTATATAATTTAAACGAATAGAGGGATAGGGGGAATGGGCTACAAAGTACTATTTGTTGTGGTTTTTGGAGTGTTTTTTATGTCTGCGAAAAATGATAAAAAGTTGCTCATTATTGGTCATCGAGGTGCGAGTGGGAGAGAGATTGAAAACACGCTTGATTCTTTTGAAAAAGCTATAAATTTCGGTGTTGATATGATTGAGCTCGATGTGCATGTTTGCAAATCGGGCCATTTGGTTGTTTTTCATGATGAGACAATTGATCGATTAACGGGAGAATCAGGAAGAATTGCTGACTTAACATTAGCACAGTTACGAAAATTGAGACTTAAAAAAGAGGCAAAGATTCCAACGTTGGAAGAGGTGCTTCAATTAGTTAATAAACGATGCAAAGTTGATATTGAATTAAAGGGTGCAGGGACTGGGAAAAGCACCGCTCTTATGGTTCGTCGTTTTTTGAAAAAAGGATGGTTGCCGGAACATTTTATGGTAACGTCGTTTAATTTTTATGAACTTAATGATTTCCATGATGCATTGTCTCATATTCCGATCGGAATTATTTTTGATCGGCTTCCTATTGATTATACTCTATTTGCCCAACAGTTTGGCGCTCACAGTATTTTTATGAATTATACTTTGCTTACACCATCAATGATGGAACGTGCAAAGGCGAGGGGCTTAATCGTTTTTGCATGGACCGTTAATAAAATTATGGATGCTAAAAAGCTTGTTAAGTTAGGTGTTGATGGTATTGTGACTGCTTTTCCAAATAAATTAGTTTCTCGGTAGTCATATTGTATTTTGTATTAAAGCGTGCATATGATTTTACAAGTAAGATACGCTATTTTAAAAGAGGAAAGTCAAAAGCCTGTTTCATAAGTAATTGAGATAAGTACTAATCCTTTTGCCGGGGCGCATGGCAATGTGTGCTCCGGATTTTTTTTGTCCTTTATATTTTTTATATGTGCAATACTTAAATGGGGCCGGGAAGCTATTTCTAAGCATGCACCAACAATGCGTCGAATCATATAACGTAAAAAACCTGGGCCGGTAAAAATAATTTTGAATGTTTCGTCATTAATTTTTTTTACAGAGATTGTATAAATAGTACGAATTGTACTTTTCATGTCATGCCCCGTGCAAAAACTTCTAAAGTCGTGTATTCCAATAAAGGTTGAGAGAGCGTTGTTTAATTTTTCAATATTAACAGGCCATCGGTAATGCCACTGATAACGTGCAACAAATGGTGAGGACCGTTGTAATGAAAAGGTATATTCATATCTTTTTTCAACAATATGATGATGAGGATTATAATTTGCCGATACAGATTCAACAGATTTTATTTCTAACGATTCAGGAAGAGTGTTATTCCATGCAGCCTTAATTTTTGTAGGAGACAATTGAAGATCTGTATGAAACGTTGCAACTTGGCCGTGAGCGTGTACATTTGCATCAGTGCGCGATGCTCCAAATATTTTTATATTTTTTTTAAATATTTCAAGAAACGTTTTTTCAAGAGTTCCTGCAATTGTTGGCTTATTTTTTTGTTGTTGCCATCCTTGGTAATTTGTACCGTCATACGCAACAATAATTTTATATTTCATATTATTTAGTTTGAGACATAAGTGCATATGTACCGCTTGCCAAAACAAGTAAACCGATTATTTCTTTTACAAGGTTATGTTTTGTTATGGCGTGTGTCGGTGCTATGTTTTTTTTGACTTGATCAGGTTCGTTTTTTTTCTTCCATTGAGAAGAGGGTAATAAAACTCAAAATTAAAAGCCACTTTTTTAATATATAATGATCCTTTTTTATATGTTAATGAAAGTGGCTTAAAAGTTCAAAGAGTTTTATTTTTTATCCAACTCGTGTGTATGGCAAAAGAGCCATGCTACGGGCTTTTTTAATTTCTCGAGAAATTAAACGTTGGTATAAATTGCTGGTTCCAGAAATACGTGCAGGTAAAATTTTACCGCGTTCGGTTAAAAATTGTTTGAGAAAATCTGCATTTTTATAATTGATTTCACTTACAAGTTCTGGGTTTTCTTTGAAACGGCACTGTTTACTTGAAGAGAATGAAGCTCTGCGAGCTTTCTTCTTAAGTAAAATAGAATTCATGCGAAGTTTAATTTTTTTAACCATGAGATTATTCCTTTCCAGCTTCAGTTGATTTTTCTTTTATAGCGTTATCTTGTGGAGCTTCTTTTTTTGAAGCTTCAGCTCTAACTTCCCTTGGTTCAGGACGTGGCGCTCTGCGAGGAGCAATGCCGCTCATTCTGTTTTCTCTCAGGAATTGATCAACATCTTTTGGTGTTTCTTCAAGTGATTGCGGACGTTTATAATCGAGTGGAGTTTCAGCATCAAGATGTGAAACTAGGTATCGCATGATGACTTCATTAAATTTGAGATCAAAAAGTGTTTTGATTTCTTTTAATATTTCATCCCGTTTATCTTGAGGAACATCAAAGCGTGTTAAAAAATAAACTCCATATTCATTATGCTTGATGTCGTATTCAAGTTGATATTTTCCCCAACGATCGTAGGATAAGAGTTTTCCCTTAAATTGTTGGATTTTTTTATCAAGAAGTTTTTCGATTTCACCTGATTCATCGTTGGTGATTTCTGGAATAGTAAGAATGAGCGCTTCGTAGCGTTCTGTTTGCATAGAATGACTCCTAATTGGAAACGTTTTTACACGTTATAATACAGACCACCTGTATTATTTGGATATTTTAAATATAGCAGAAATTCCTTGGTTTGCCAAAAAAGGTCGGAAAAAAGCCCCGAATGATCGGGGCCTAATTTTTTTTGCTATAAATCAGGTTATAACAAGTTTTGAATGCGTTGAACAACGCGTCCAATAATGCGGAAATGATCTTTGCCGCGAACCAATGCAATCGGAGGGTTTTTCTGATTGATTGATTCAAGTACGACAAAGTCATCCGTGTATGCTACACGTGTAATAATACGCATTGGTGTTTCGTTTCCGTATTCCACCGCTGCAATATCACCAGAGCGTGCCCATGTTTCAGGTGATATCAATAAGAGATCACCCTTAACAAATGTTGGCGACATTAAGTTGTTATCAACATAATAAGCAAACATGTTATTGTCCGACATGTTAAACACTGGGACAAATTCATCTTGGTGTCCTGTCGTTGTTTGAGTTAACTGGTTGTTATATGGTGATGGGTTTGCAGGAATATCACCCATGATTGGTATTGCTCTTACATTGAGTTCTACCGCCGATTTTTCAGGCAGTTTGATATTTTTGTCAATATCATCTGTTCGTTTGCGTTGTGATGTGAACAGATCTATTGGGCTAATTTCAAATGCTGTTGCTAATTTGCGCAAGGAATCTTCGTTCCAGCGTCGAGTGCCATTCTTGATGTGAGTTAAGTAACTTTCTGACATGCCGGTCTTCTCAGCCAAGACCTTGGTGGTCCAGCCTTTTTCTCTTAATAATTCTTTGACGCGGAGTGCTGTTAAACTTTTCATTCTGGCGTCTCCTGTTACCTTTTTTGATAATTTTACTAATATCGTTTAAGCTTCTGCTTATACCTATTACTTATTGTACACTTTTTTATAAAGTTGTCAAATGGAAAAAAAGATAAGACCAAATAAGCGAAAAAGAATTCCAAGAGCAAAGGGCACGTGGGAGAGCGAATCCTGGCGATTAGGGCATTTTGTTTGTGGTGTTGATGAAGTTGGAAGAGGTTGTTTGGCCGGTCCAGTCGTCACATCGGCGGTTATTTTGCATCCTCAAGAAACCTTTGCATTGTTGAAAGATTCTAAAATATTAACAAAAGATGAGCGCATTCGTGCTGCTCGGTGGATTAGGCAGCATAGTTGGTATGCTTTTGGCGTTGTAAGTCATCAAGAGATTGATCGTTTCAATATTTACCAAGCAACCAAAAGGGCGATGAAGCGTGCTCTTATGCATGTAATTGAGCAGGCGGGGCATGTTCCGGAGCGTATTATTATTGATGCTATGAATCTATCATTTGGAGCTCATTCGCTTTCGCAGGCAGAATTGATTTGTGTGCCTCGAGCTGAGCAAGCCTCTATTTCGGTTGCTGCAGCATCTATTTTGGCAAAGGTGAAGCGGGATGAATTAATGAATACATTGGGGCGTATTTTTCCTGGGTATTCATTAGGGCGTCATAAGGGGTATGCTACCTTAATTCATTGTAAAGCTGTCGAATGTCAGGGGCGAAGCATCATTCATCGTGTGACATTTTTAAAAAAACTTGAATGGCGAAAGCAGGAGGTTTATGAGCAGCAAATCAAGCTTTTTGGCTGAAGTAATTGAAAGCTCTTTAACGCGATTTAAATCACAGTGTTGGGATAGGGATGAGGTTCCTTTTTTTGGGTCTCTTATGGTGAGTGAAAAGGGGGCATCAAAAATATTTGGTATTGTTCAGTCAATAATGATTCTTTCAGATGATCCTTCGCGTCACATTGCAGCGTACAAAAAAACAGAAGCAGAACTTTTACGAGATCAGCCTCAAATATTTGCCTTCATTAAAACGTTCTTTTATTCGCTTGTGGTGGGTTATGAGGAAAATAATCGGATTTTTTACACGTTTTCATCACAACCTCTGGCGCTTCATAATTTTGTTCGTGAAGCAACGAGAGAGGAATATAAAATGTTTTTCAAAAAACATGAATATTTACATGTATTGTGTGGTCAGGCAAGTTTAATTGATTCTATTGATGAATTATTGCTTGCTGTTGTACAAAATTTTAAACGGAATGATGTTTTTGAAGAGGTAATAGATTTGTTTGTTGATCAGTATTCTCTTTTGAATAGTGGTGATTATCGACGTGTTAAGTATTTTTTAGAGCGTATTGAATAAAAAATGCCTCGCGAAGATGTCCTTATAAAATCATCTACTTCATGCATGAGGTACAGAATGTTTTCCAGCAGTTATTCTTTGTGGTGTATGATCGGTTGGTAGCATTGAATCTACTGTTGCCCGATGGGTTGAGATTCTGCGGCGTCTTTCCATGCGAGCTGATATAATTTGACTAGAGGTATCAGGGTTTTTTTGAGCGAGTGTAGTTAAGGCTTGATAATAGAAAAAACGGTCTTCTTCTGGGCGAACGTCTATGTGTTGATACAGTTTATTGAAGATCTTCTTGCATTGTGTTTTATCTTCGAAAGGTAATTGTGTCGCAAGTTCAAAAAGATCAATACTTTGTAAGCCAACAATGCTTGAGATTGCAGGCTTAAAGTCGCCGTATGATTTGGTTGGGTTAAAGCCTCGTTTCATTAGAAGTTTAAGAATGTCACAGTAATGACTTCTATCGGCTCCTTGAAGCATGCAGCTAAATAACTCCGCGCCTTTTTCGTTGTCAGTGTTGTGAGGAAGGTGTGGAATTAGTAAGCGCAGGTTGCCGTTGTAAGCGCCTCTTGTTGCTGATTTACAAACTGAACCTGAACAACATGAACATGTCATTGCGTGTTTAAAGCGTTGCCACCCTTGATGATATTGCTTTGTAAATGCTGCTTTTTCTACATAAACAGTTCGACGGTTGCGATGCATTGCAAGCAAGGAAGACGTGCATACAAAAATAAAAAACAATAATGATTGTTTTTTCATATTTAGTTCCTTTTCTTATATTTCATATATATATAAAGATAGGATTGTAAAGTTACTTATTACAAACCATTTTTATTGTCTTGCAAATAGAAATATTTGTCAAATTATTATTTGCAGCATCTTGTTTTGCAAAGATTGCTTTGTGTATAACAACAATTAAGGCAAGGGAAACGTTTTTTTGATTGGGTTGATGGGCATTCTTGGGTGCAGTTGGTGGTGGCAGTTTCGCATGATTCTCTGCATTGACCTTCGGGTGTTTGTTTGAAGCAGTCGAGTGTGCAATCAGCGGTTGATTTACAGGGAATTTTGTTACATTTTTCATAACATCGTTCGGGTCGCATTGAGGTAATAAGATGGTAGTTGCATCGAGCCAAGCAGGCCTTTTTTTCAGGGCATTCTTGTGTGAGGTTTTGTAACTTTTGAACGCATGTTTTAAAACAGCCATTCAGAGCATTTTGACAAGAATTTTGAAATGGTTGATAAATGAGAGGATCATTAAAGGCATGAGCCAATTTGCACAACATACATAAAAAAAAGACGTACGCCTTTATATTTTTCCCCTTTTTCATCATCTTTATTATAACGATTTAAGTTTTCTATTTGCAACAAAAAATGTAAATTTTTGTCAAAGTGCCGTTGGTGTGAAGTAATGAGAACTAGAAAAGGTATATTTTTTGATTAATTGGTAAGCCTCATTGATGAGGGTAAAGGAAGATGCCTTGATGTAAATTTTTCTGCGGTGTTTGTTTTTTATTTTGGCTACAGGGGGAAGAGATGGTCCAAATACTTGAATGTTTGGATGTTTTGAAAGAAGAAAAAACATTTTTTGAGCTTCTTTTTCTACCACTGACTCTTGAGAATGAATAAGTTCTATTTCGGAAAAACGACCTATTGGTGGATAAGATAAGGCTTCTCGTTTATTTATTTCTTGTTCGTAGAATGTAAGGTAATCAACTTCATTTAAAAAAGTAAAAATTAAATGATTATTCATTGTTTGTGCGATTACGAGGCTTTCTTTGCTTTCACGTCCGGCACGTCCAGCCACCTGAATGAGTTGTTGTAGGGTTGTTTCAGCCGCATGGTATACAGGAAAATGTAGATTGAGATCTGCCCATAGGATGCCGACGAGGGTGACTCCGGGGAAATGGTACCCCTTGGTAATCGTTTGGGTTCCTACCAGGATATCAATTTTCCCTTCATTAAAATCGTGTACTGTTTGGTGCCACTGTTTTTTTTTGCTTGCAGTTTCGAGATCTGCGCGAGAAATTATTGCGTGTGGAAAAAGTTTTTCTAACATGGCAACAACCTGTTGTGTGCCAATACCTTTTTTTAAAAAATCTTCTTTTTTGCACATGGGACAGATTGTAAGCATTTGTTCTATTTTTCCACAGTAATGGCAATGAAGTTCGTTATAATTATGAAGGGTCATACTGACAGAGCATCGTTTGCAGGTGGGGATATATGAGCAATTTTTACACTGAATAAAGAAACAAATTCCTCTTCGATTTAGAAAGATAATTGTTTGTTCTTTTTTTATTAAACGTTCTTTAATGGCGGATTCGAGCTCTTTGCTGATCCAAAAATTCTTTCGGTGATTTTTTTTATCAGCTAAGCAGACGGTTTTTATTGTTGGAAAATTTCCCGCAAAACGTTTTTTTAGACTAAAAAAGGCCCAACCTCTTTTTTTTACATTATAAAGTGATGAAAAGGAAGGGGTGGCTGATCCCAAGAGAATGGGGATATTATAATGCTGGGCTCGAATAAGGGCTGCTTCTTTGGTGTTAATTTTGGGATGTTTTTTTTCCTGGTATCCAATTTCATGTTCCTCATCAACAATAATAAGTCCAAGTTTATTGATAGGAAGCATAACGGGTAAATGTACGCCAATGATGACGACTGGTTTATGATTCAAAAGCATATTCCAGAGATAATCTTTTTCTTTTTTAGTGTTGTGTGAGTGAAAGCTGAATACTGGCAAAGATAATGTTTGCTGAAATAGGTGTGCAAATTGAAGAGCGAGTGTTACTTCAGGAAGAAGGACAATTGATGATTTGTGTTCATGATATGTTTTACTCAGAAGTTTTTTGTAAACTTCTGTCTTTCCCGAGCTCGTGACACCATGTAAAAGGGTTGGTTTAAAGGATTGCTTTTTTATGAAGGGATCAAGAAAGTCGACAACCTCTTGTTGTTCACTCGTAAGAGTTACATCATCTTGCCCTGAAAGTTTTTTATGTTGAATAAAATCTTCATCTTTTTTTTCTGATACGAGAAAGCGTTGAAGCCTTTGGAGTATCAAAAAAGGCTCAATCTGCTGAAATTGTGCGATTTTGGTGATAAATGACAAATAATGTGTGTCATCAGGAAAGGGTTGAAGATTTTTAAGTTCTTTTATTTCAAAGGCTGGTTTTTCTGCAAATTTTTTGAATTGCGCTTGAACAAGGGCGTGTACGAGTCGGTTTCGCAGAGGGACTTGTACAATCCGCCCTAAGAGAGATTCTTTCTGGAGTGCTGGCGGAAGCGCGTATGTGAGAGGTTTTTTGAAACCATTAAGCAGGCGTACTGTAATATACATATCTTTAAGTTTAAGAGGCGGCATAAAAAAGTAAAAAAAAGATAAAATATTTTGACAATTTGAAATATTTGCACTAATCTTAAGGAGATAATAATTTTTATTTGGAGGTTAAAATGAATAAATTCTTAAGTTTATTTTTATTGTTAAGTATTGGTTGTTTGAGTGCGATGAATCCCAATACTGAGCCACGGCTTCGACAGCGTGAGCAATTTGAATATTTTCGAGCGATTTCAGATTTATTTGAGTCTGGAGATTTAGCAGCGGTTCAAGAGCGAGTATCATTCTTTCGTTCTATTCAATCATTAGGGCGATGGTTTTATATTTCAGCTGATCAATTAGATAGTTTTGAGGTGCAATTAGTTGAGGCACAACGAGCCCAGGACGAAGCATCTTTGTATCTTGTCCGTCAGTTTGAATTGCAAGAGGAATATAAACGTGCAGAGCGCGATGTCTTTTGTTTACGTGATGAAGAGGATATTGATGCAGAACGTACTGCCTTAATTCAATTGTGGCGTTTTGGTCGAGAATTAGAAAAAAAACCGGCAACATGGACTGCTCATATGATTCGTTTATTGCAAGTTGAAGAATGTAATATGGCTTTTGAAAGTAATCTTGCATTGAAAATTGATGTTCAAACAGATATTGAGCGTTACGGTGATTCTATTGCTCAATACATAAAAGATATGATGCTTTATGGGGTGGAAGGGCAATCTCGTTGTACTTCGCCGTTCCAGCGCTTATTCGATGAAGCCAAGCGTATATATGGGTCTGATCATGCTCGCTCATTTGGATTACTTGAATTTTTATGTGTAGTTGGTAGTGAATCACTGCGAACACAGGCAGAAATATTTATGGCTTGTGGTGATGAATATTCTGAAGAAAACAGTCAAATTGATGAGTTAGCTGAAGAATTGCCGATGGCACATATTTTAGTGTGTTCTGTTATAGAGCGAGAAGAAGCTTATTTAGCTGTTACTGAAGGTGATCTTCAGATTGCATCTGTGTTAGCAGAGCAAAATGGTGACCATGAAGTTGTTGGTAGACTTGCTCAGCAAATTGCAGATGAAGCAGATGCTTGTCAGTTTATTGATGCTGAATAATTTATTATTAATGAGCATGGAGATTGTTATGTTAAAGAAAATATTGCTTGGGTTTTTTATCTTTAGTGGTGTATTAAGTGCTGGTCAATTTGATGTTGTTTCAAATTCCGTTAATTGTGAACTTGGACAAAAAGAATTGGGCGAAGGAAAGTGGGATTATGCATGTACAGCAATGGCAATAGCTGGTGCCTCTATATTATTTCATACTCCTTGCGAACAATTAAGTCCTGCTGATATTTTTTATACCATTCAAGTAGGTGGGAGTTTTTATAATACTTTTAATACATGTGATATGTTAGCTCCTGATGATTCTATTGTTGAACGATTTAACCACTTTATGATGGCTGAGGGTGAGCCAGGTTTGACGTTGCAGCCTTTAAAGATTGGCATTGCGCAGTCTTCTGTTAACGTTGGTATGAATGTTGATGGAATAGAAGGTGTTTTTACGTTTCATCATTTGATAAATGATTTATTCGCGGCTTATCATCGTATTGGAACATCTGTGGGAGCAATCATAACGATTGCAGAACGTTCGTATGCTCTTGTTGTGAGAGATGAAGCGGTACTCTTTTTTGATTCGCATCATAATGCTCTTAGTCAGAGTAGCGGAGCAATGGCCATAAAGTTTGTTTCTTCTGGTGATGCGATTGATTATTTGCAAGCCATTTTTAATGGGTATGAATTTACGGTGACATTTGTGAGCCCTCAAGATTTAACATATAGGCGATCACTTCTTTTAGATGATGTATCTGTTCTTTATGAAGATGCTCGTAATGATTTTTTTCAATCTCAACAGGCAGAAATGCGTGCTTTGGAAAAAATGTTTGAGAATATGGGATCTTCAGTGAAAGAAAAAGTGGCTGCATTTGCTCTTGATGAACGGTTTTCTGCCAAAGGTCAGTATGAATATGTAAAAGCGATACCAGATTTGCTTGAAGCAAAAAATTTTGAAGAAGCCTTTCGTCGTTTAGATTTTTTGAAAAAAGTATCACGATGTTTTTTTTCAAAAGAAGAGGTTGATCGCTTGGAAGCTCAAGTTTATACGGCACTTAAAATGCATGGTGATCAAGAGGGCTTTGACCTTGATCAAGCGATTGCATTAAGTTTTCAGGTTGATGATGAAGTGTTTATGGAGTCAGATGATCCTGATGAATTACTTGCGCTGAGTTTAGATATTGACGAGAAAGAAAAACAAGAAAAGCTTGATAGACTTTTTGTACAGCAATTTCAATATTACGAAGAGTCGAAAAAATAATTATATTGAAATAAGGAGATGTATTGAAATGTATCTCTCTTTTTTTTGATAGATGATTTATGAAAAAAGCAATTAATTTTTGATGCTTTAACAGAGGTGCAAAGCTAAACTCTTAGTCGAATCAGGAAATTAAAAACTTGAAAAAGATCTGGAATCATCGTATA
>CAYUHH010000012.1:0-12231 GCA_964444435.1 uncultured Pseudomonadota bacterium
ATCAAGATAAAAAAGATCAGAATAATAAAAAACAGGATCAGCAGGATAATCAGAACCAACAAGATAAGCAGAATCAGAATGATCAGAACGATGATCAGAAAAATCAGTCAGATAAGTCAGATAGTGGTCAGCTCGATAAAGAAAAGCAGAAGCAGGATAAAAAAGATCAGAATGATCTTGATAAAGAGCGCGAAAAAGATAATGGGCAGCAGGATCAAAAACAGCCCGATCAACAAAAAGAACAAAAAAGTGGCAAGCCCAAAGAGCAACAGCAACGGAATGAACAAGAAGATAAAGGAGAAGGTAAACAGCAGCAGCCACATAATGCTTCACCCAAAGATAAAGATGGTCAACAAGAAAAGCCTCAACAGGTTCAAGGTAGCGGAAAAAAACAAGAAGAACAAAAGCTTCCTGCACAGATGCAATCTCTCTTGCAGCAGGCCGGTGAATTAGAGAAGCATGGGCAGCAGTTATATCTGCGTGCACTTGCAGGGCAGGAAGAAGCGTCGGGAGCTGATCATGCATGGTAAAATGTTGTGTGTGAAAGATCCAAAATGCGCTTGTCTTGATCCTTCGTCAGACTCAGAATGTAGTAATTCAAAGGATGTTGAGTGTTTATATGGTTCGACAAGCTCACCACGCGCGGAGGAAGTAGTGAGCGTAGCCTTTAGCCATGAGGTTGTCGAATGGGCGCCGCGAGCGACAAAGGGAGTGTTGCTAAGATTATTAGTTTTTTTATACTTTATCAGTTGTTTTTCACTTTTAGCATTTAATCTTTCGCTTAAGGTTTCAGACATTAAAGGTTTTTCGCTTAAGCACGTCAAACAAGGAGTTCCTTTTTTGATAACCGTAATTGCGCATGATGCATTTCGGGATGTAGGAGAACCGTTTATTGAACATCTTGATAAATTAGATGTGTGTGAAAAATGTCCGGTAACTACCAATATATCTATTATTAACGGGCACCAAGAGATGACCAAATCTTTTGCATATAAAGCGCGTATTGATAAAAAAGGTTCATTTTCATTAGGTCCTGCCTCTTATGAGCGAAATAATACGTTATATAAGTCTGAAGCTTTATCGTTTAAGGTGAGGAAGGGTGTTGAAAATCCTGAAGAAGGACAGTTTATACAAGATCCATTTGTTTATCTTTCTCTTAGTAAGGGTGACATATATCAGAAAGAACAAACAATTTTAACAATTCGGCTTTGTTATCGTCAGCCAGCGTTGCGATTTACGTTAGAACATTTTCAGATGCCAGCTTTTGCAGTTAGAGAGTTGCAGCAACCAACACAAGAAGATTTTGAACATGGTGGACACGTGTGGCGAGCGATTGTTTATCGGTATGCATTGTATCCTCAACAGGTAGGTGCCTTAATTATTCCAAGTTTGGGGGCAATTGTAGAACGAGAAAAAGAGACGGAAGGTGATAGCTTCTTTGGAAGATTCCGTACTTTTTTTGGTTCTGATATTGAAAAATTGAGAATTCATTCAAAAGAAACGATAGCGCTACATGTTCGTTCGTTGCCGCAATCTGAAAAACAGATTGATCTGGTGGGGAAGGTTAAATCATTTACCGCGTCACTTGATAAATCAAAACTTGAGCAAGGAAAGGGTGCGGTATTAACGATGCAGGTTGTGAGTGATGGAGATGTAATATCTATGCCGCTTGCGTCTTTGAGCCTACCTGAAAATGTGCGTTCATATGATTCAAAACGTTCTTTAGGATTTTTGAATGATAAACGTGGCTTTTGGCAATTAAAAAAAGAGTGGATTTTACAAGTGCTTGATGCGGGAAAGATAACGATTCCTGCACAAAAACTAACTTTTTTTGATCCAGAAAAGAAAAATATTAAGACTATTTCTTCGCTACCATTAACGTTAACAATAACTGAACGTTCTTTGGGGGCATCACCTTTTGAAGTGAACAATGAGGTGATGAAGGTGAGGGTTGCTCCGTTTTTATGGCCCTTTATTTCAGTGTCTTGGTTTATAATCCTTTCTCTTTTCCCGGTTCTTTTACTGTTTGTTTTTTATGTTTTACAACTTTATAAGCCGGTTATTGAAAAAGTTCGAGCATATCGACATTTTTATCGAGCATTGATAGTCGCTGGTCGTCGTCAAGATGCGCATAGCGTGTACGAAGCGTGGGTGAAATTGTTTGTTGATCGGCTTGATATGCCTCAACGTGAAAAGGATTTGAGGGTCATTGGTTCGTTATTTCTCGATAACGATCGTATATCTTCATGGAAAATCTATATTGAATTTTTGGAGCAGATGGCATTTGAAAAGCGTAAAAATGAATTTAAAAAATTAAACAAAGAGACAAGGATGTGGATTTCAACGATGAAAGTGAGGTTGTAGTGTGGATTGCTGCATGTAAATTAACAGCATTAGTACCACTTTTATTTTGGCAGTTATTTTTCCTCGTTTCTTTGTGGTTATTTGTTGCATGTTTTTTTCTCAAAAAATTAAAACTTTTATATGTCAGTTTTTTTTTAACACTCATAGCAGGCCTCTTGATGGGATGGTATTATTATGCACATTCTCAGTGTTGGGTAACGTTAAGACAGCCTGTTGATTTGTATGGAGGACCAAGTGAAGCATATCATCAGATTGGAAAGCTTTCTCAAGACATGGTTTGTTTTATTGAAAAAAAAGAAAATCAGTGGGTGTGTGTAAAGGCAAATGAAAAGAGAGGATGGATGCCGGTATTATGACAAAATACATTTGGTTTATCTGTTCATTATGTACGCTTGGTATTGCCGGATTATTGTTTTGGCAATATCAGTTTTTTCAAGAGCAAGTACAAACATTACAAGAAGCTAAATGTCAGTATGAAGAACATGTTACTGTCTTGAAGCAGGTTATTGCGGATACGTTGGTTAATGGAGAACCGCTTTCAGTTCCTGATAAACAAAAAGAACAGTTGCGTAAGGCTCTTCTTACCTATCTCAAACAGAAGGATACCAATATCGACGTTGAGGATCTTGAAGAGTTATATCGATCTTTTCAAAAGACCATTCCTGTTGTTCCGAAAAAAAAAGTAACGCCACAAAAAAAGAATGTTAAAGAGCCTACAAAAAAACACAATCATTTTTTGTCGTGGCCGTTAGATAAAGATAAATTTTGGATTAGTTCATTTTTTGGTCGACGCAAGATGGATAGTGGTAAATGGGGCTATCACTTTGGGCTTGATTTGGCTGCATTAAGTGGAACGCCTATTATGGCTGCAGCAAATGCACGTGTCTTAGAAGCGGGAACGGCTCCTGGTTACGGTAAAACAATATTATTGGTGCATAATAAAAACTATCGAACTCGGTATGCCCATTTAAGCCGCATTAAAGTTAAGCGTGGCAAACATGTTAATCGCGGTGAAGTAATCGGTTTTGTAGGGGCAACCGGTAATGTACGTGGCAATGGAACTGATGCATCGCATCTTCATTTTGAAGTTCATCAAAATGGCAAACAAATAAATCCAATTTATTACTTGGCTTGAATAAATACGTTTCTATTGGTCAGTTTGTGCAAGTAAATAATTAAGTAGAACAGTATTTTTTCATTTAATTTTTTGGCATGAAGGCTTTTTATGCATTTTAAATTTTACATTTTTTCATTGCTATTTATCACAACAATGCTCATTGCCAGGGAAGATTCAAGAAGAAGTTAAAGAACAGTGCGGAGATATTTTTAAGAAAAAAAAGGGTGTAAATATTGTGCCATTCAATAATTACCATTTTAATCTCATTTTGATTTGGATGCCGACGTTGTCTTTGCACGTTCGCTTGAATTGTGCGTGGATTAATAAAAAAATATAGTTTAATGAAAGCGGAGTTTTTACTCCGCTTTTTTATTGTTAATAAGTATTCGAGTTGATTATGTAAACAGTAAGCGGCTTGATCAATATTTCAGTAGAGCTTAAGTCCTTTGCGCTACTTTTTTTTAGGGTTGAGTCTTGGGAACTTTGCATAAATTGCATTTACAATCGTAGCAAGCGGTGACTCGAGAGATTTTAGCTGATTGAGAACTTGTTCCGCATTTTCTTGTGTAAATTTATCTGAATTAATATATTTTCCTAGTTTTACCATAGCGTCATCAGAGAATTCGACCGGGTACATAATTCCTTGGAGGACAAGATCCCACTTATCTTGATTGATTAAATTGGTAAGTGCATCTGTATATGCTTGTTGTGCATTAATAAGTGGAGTTAGATTTGTATTTTGATTTTGTTGTGTGTAAATTCGAACAAGACTTGTTGCTAAAAGTGAAAAGATAATAATTTTTTTCATCTTAATCTCCATTTTTTTTCAGCTACCACTTTAAGTATAAGATATTATTCTTTATTTTTTCAATGATTTTAATTTGTTTTTTTATCTTTTATACTAAAAAGATAGAAGTTATTTTAAAAAAATACTTTTTTCTCTATTGGAAGGAGTTAGGGATGAAAAATGTTTTATTGTGCATTAAGGATGTTAAAAAGACGTTTCAATTGAAACGTAAGGTGATTGAAGCATTGAAAGGTGTTTCTTTTGATCTTTACAAGGGCGAAATTTTGGGATTGTTGGGTGCTAATGGTGCAGGGAAAACGACTCTGTCGACAATTTTAGCAACATTAAATCCTCCAACGTCAGGTGATATTTTATTAGATGGTTGTTCTATTTATAAGAATATTGAGTCGTATCGTTCAATGTTAGGGTATTGTCCTCAACGTCCAAATGTTAATAAAAAATTAACGGTAAAAGAACAATTGCTTTTTTCAGGCCATTTTTATGGGCTTGAAAAGGAAGAGGTTTATAAGCGGGTAGATGAAGTTATTGAGCAGTTTAATTTGCAAGAATATGTTGATCAAAAGCCTGAGGTTTTGTCTGGGGGCTACAAACAACGTGTTATGATTGCGCGTACGTTAATTCATCGTCCGCAGCTGATTATTTTTGATGAACCAACTGTAGGTCTAGATCCTCATATTCGTCGTCAAATATGGGATTTGATTAGCGGTTTGAAGCAGGTGGGCGTTACTATTATTTTAACAACACATTATCTTGATGAGGCAGAGGTTTTAGCTGATCGGGTATGCGTCTTGGACCGTGGACGTATCAAGTTGATTGAATCGCCTTCTGAATTAAAGCGGTTGCATGATCGTAAAACGCTTGAAGAGGTTTTTGTAAAGTTGATGAATGAAGAAACGGTGCAGGATTAATCATGGATATAAAAAAAACAGCACGTATATTTTATTGGTTAATGTGTCGAGATTTAACCATTTTTTTCCGTGACTATAAAGATTATTTATTAAATGTTTTTATTTTTACGATTATTGAAGTGGGCGTGTTTGCATATTTGTTGCCCTATTTTGGATTAGATGCTCAATTTGGAACATTTGTTGTTGGAGGCATTGTGGTAAGCGTGAGTCTGTTTGAAGCGATGCATAGTGCAACACTGTTTGTTGATGATTTAGATAACGATAGACAAATAACGTATGATTTAACGTTGCCCGTTTCTTCGAGTGTTATTTTTATTCAGCGGGCATTTTTATATACGTGTCGCATGCTTTTAATGGGTGTCTTTGTCATTCCGTTGAGTAAGATTATATATTGGAGCAAGATTGATTTAAGTCAGTTTTCACTATTTAAGTTTATGTTGATATTTCTTGTTTTTAATTTGATGTATGGATTTTTTGGTTTATGGATGATCAGTTTTATCGCGGAAATGGATAAAGTTCGCAATATTTGGATTCGCGTTGTGTATCCTCTTTGGTTTATTGGGGGTTTTCTTTCTTCTTGGCAATCGATATATGTTGTTTCTCCATTTTTCAGTTATTTTGCATTATTTGATCCTATTACCTATGTCATGGAAGGTATCCGTTCAACGATTATGGGGTCTGCTGGGTTTTTGAATTTTTGGATTTGTTTGGGTGCTATTGTTATATTTATGGTGCTTTTTGCATGGCGCGGAATGTATCTTCTCAGAAAGCGGTTGGATACCGTTTGAAAATCAAGGTGATGGTTTTTAAAATTGGGTAAAGGGCTGCTTTATGTTATACTAGAAGTATAAGTTTCTGGGGATATTGTTGAGAGAACGCCTTTTTTAGCGCAATTTATTTTTAGCTTTATTTGTCTTAATGGGATGAGTCGGATACAGACTCTTCATCCTAAATTTACCATTGAAGAAGCAAATAAGATTCATAATTTTTTGAGAAAAGAATTGAATGACCTTGCTTTGACTGTTGATTTTCCTCATCTTCTGACGCCTTATTTTCTTTCACAAAATTCAAAAAGTTTTGGATTTCATTTTGCTAATAGTCCCGAAGCTCAAAAGATAATTACTTCTCATGATATTGACTTGATTAATGGATGTTATCAGGGTCAATTTGTCTTTGGGGATAGATTATACATGTCGACGTTCTTTCCCGATAGTTGGTCTTATAAAGATTTTGCAGGTTGTTTGTTATCAGTATTAAAATACGGAAGCAAATCTTGTGATCCGCGTAATAAGAAACGCCAAGTGTTCAAAGGCACGTATAAAGATACTTTTGGTAAAACCATAGAAGCGTTACTTGTTTTTGATAAATTTAATAAAAGGGTTGTCGCTGCGTATCCGATTGTTATATCTCCAGAAATTACAAATCGATCTAAAAAGTTTTATCAATACAAATAAGTTTGTTAATTTATGATAATCTGCAGGAAGCAAAGAGGGTTTACAATCTCGATCTCTGCTGCTGCTCTATTTTTGCGCATTTTTATTCGTTAGTTCTTTTATTTTGGCGTTGCTTTGAGTTTTTATAATAAAGTTTTTGTTGAACTTCTGCGGCTAAAAGTGCTATTGTTTAGTTAGATTTGTTTTGTAAAAAATGGATGTGTGATGAAGGTGAAGTCTTTTTGTCTTGCCTTTTTGTTCGTGTTAGGGTTTGGCAGTAGTTTTAATTTATTAGGAGAGAGAATGTCAAAAAAGGAAAAATTCATTGAAAAGTTAAATAAGGCGCTTGAATGGGAATATGCAGCTGCAATTCAATATATACAGCATGCGTCGGTTATGACTGGTGCTGAATATGCGGATATTACAAATGAAATGATTGTCCATGCAAATGAAGAAATTGCTCATGCCGTTGAAGTTTCAACCATGATAGCTGATCTTGGTGGGTTTCCAACCGTTGATGTTGAACACATTGAAACATCAAAAATTTCTAAAAAAATGCTTGAACAGGATCTGCAGGGTGAAGATATTGCGATAGCTCTTTACAAGGAGCTTATTCCGATGGCGGAAGAGCTTTGTGAATACGGGCACCGAAGACTTCTTGAAGAAATTTTAATGGAAGAGGAAGAGCATAAGCGTGATCTTTTATTTGCGCTTGGAAGGTAAAGTCTACCTATTAATTTTTATGAAGGCTCCCGTTCAGGAGTCTTCTTTTTTGTTTAAATTGGAAAGTGATATTTGAGTTATTGTGGGTGCGAGGCTTATTGAAAGGTGCCACCCTAAAGGCTTTTTGATGGTTCGATAACAACGCCCCTTTTTTTGACAAACTGTTAATTTTTTAGTAAGATTAATGCTAGTTATGAAATAATTTATTTAAATGGGGGTTGTTTATGCGTAAGCTTAATTTTTTAATGTTTTTCTTGTGTGTGCCGTTTTTTATGTGTGCAATGGATGATGATTCAAAGGGTGAGGGACAGCCGCCAGAGCGTCCTGAACAGGTTTCAGATAAAGGCATGCAGGTTGAAAGGGCAACTTCAGAAGAAAACGTCTGTGTGATTTGTGGCGAAGCCTTTGATGCGTCAGAATTGGTTTCTGGTGATAAAATTTTTGGTTGCAGCAAGCAGCATAAATGTTGTGCTACCTGTTTGAGTGAATGGTTAGTGGGTCGTGCTCAGACGTTGCAGGAGGTATATTGCCCCGTTTGTCGATCTTCATTGTTGCGAGGTGCTCAGCATCCTCTGATGATAGATGCGTTTTCTCGTTATCGAGACATTGTGAATGTATGGGAAAACGCTGTTAATGCGAATTTTGTTAATATGATAAAACGTCATGCTCCTCTTCGGGCTATCTTTGAGCATGTGATAGAAAATGCTTCCGGTGATTTTGTAAGCTTTTTCATTCAAAATTATATGTCTGATACCTTTAATCAGGCTTATAATCAAAGGTCTTTTTTGATGCATGCTGTAGGTTTTGGGCATAAAGTAGCTGTACGCACGTTTTTAGAGTTTCCAACGATTAATATTAATAGTCAGAGCAATGACCGTGAGACTGCTTTGTCGGTAGCTGTTCGACGTGGAGATCTTGAAATAGTTAAGCTGTTGGTGGGGGATGAACGATTGAAGGGAATGAGTGCCAGATATATTCCTTTAGCATTGCGTTTGGGAAGGCAAGAAATTGCACAACGGCTTTTTGAAAGGGATTGTGTTGTTCTTAAGCCACGCGGGATGACTCCATTAATGGTTGCCGCAGTAGGAGGTTTTGAAGCAAAGGTTAAAGGTTTGTTGCGTGATTTAACTCCATTAGAAGTGGTGGAGCAAAATTTTTTTGGTAATACGGCGTTGATGATTTCTATTTTTAAAGGTTTTACTCAAGTGAGTAGGATGCTTATGAAGAAAATGGATCAACCGGGAATAGAACTTTTAAACAAAGAAAATCTGAATGCATTAATGCTTGCATTAAAGTATAAAAACTATGTGATTGCTCGAGATTTAATTGAATTAATGAGTCTGGATGGGCTTAAGAAAAAAGCTTTAGATGAAAGAGGTGTATTAGAGTTATTGCTTGAGAATATTGTTGGATTGCAAGGAAATATAAGTGATGAGTTTTGTTCATTTCTATCAGTTTTTTTAAATAAATTTAAGGCGGCTGATGCTCAAGATAAAGATTTAATTTTACCGGTTTTTTATGCCATTCAAAATGGTGCTGTTGGTGATGTTGAGGCGTTATTGTGTGATAACGAGTACAATGATTTTTTGTTGGGTAATTTTTATCGTTATGCCATTTTTTCTCATCAAAATAAAATAACAGAAGCTTTATTGAGAAAGTTAGTTTCCAGGGATAAATTGAAGCGAACTTCTTTTATGTGTGCCTTGGATATGAGAGATTCGGTTGCTATTGAAGGAATGTTTGCTGGTGGCATTCAAGAAGATTTTAATGTACTTGATCGAGAGGGACAAACTGTTCTTGTTCATGCCGTTAATTCCTTTCGTGAAAATTGGAAGGGATGTAATGATGGTTGGTTGGAATATCTTTTTAAAGAGATATTGCATCGAATGTCTCCAGAGACGATTAATTGTCAAGATTCAAAAAAAAGGACAGCATTAATGCATGCTGTTGAAGTGGGTGATTTAAGTATTGTTAAAATATTATTAAACGCCATGGATTCGGACGCAATTAATGCTCTTGATGGTGGCGGTTTTTCTACATTGGCGCGTGCGATTGAAAAAGAACGGGAAGATGTTTTTAATGAAATTCATTCTTGTAAAAAGTTTGAATTTAAGAAAAATGAAAGTGGCATGAGAGCATGTCTTGCGTCATTGAAATTTGGTAATGAGCCGGTAGCGACGCTTTTATTTGATCAAGGTTGTCGTGAGTATTCTGGCGAAATGTCCCCATTGATGATAGCGATACAAATGGGTTTTTCAAGTAAAATACATGATTTGTTAGAAGGGCCTATAGATTTAAATTTTCAGGATTCTTATCATCTTGATACGGCTCTCATGTTGGCGATAAAGATGGGTTCGTCGGATTTGGCTATTCATATTATTCATAAAATGGGACAGCTTGGTTTTGATTTGCGTAATAAGGATGGCAAAACAGCGTTGATCGTTGCATTGGAAAGAAAAATGTACTCTGTTGCTCGAGTTTTGGTTTCATGTATGAGTAGTGCTGAATTAAGTATAAAACCTCAAAATTCTTTGAGTGCTTTAGAGCTAGCGTTACGGCAAAATTTTGCTGTTGACTCATCTCAAGATACAGATCTTTATCTTGTAATAAACGCTATATTTGAAAAGTTGTCAGATGTTGAATTGCGGCAACAGGACTTGCTCCAGTTGATTTCTCCTGCAATTCGGAATGGTTGCCTATCGATAGTTAAACGATTATTGTCTGTTTTTAATTATAATCAAAGCTCTTTAATAGGCATGTTAAGGTTATGTTCTGCGGATGATCAGGGAGCAGTTGCGTTATTGGAGGAGCAGTTAAATGTCAAATTTGGGCGGGTGCCGCGTATGATGCGGGCATTAGCCGTTCAAGATAAAGCTGCTATTGATAAAATAATGCAGTGTGGATCACTAGAAGATTTTGATGCGGTAGATTCTGATGGTAATACTGTTTTAATGTATGCAATTGGGAATCAGCCGATAGAGATAATTCAGAGTTTATTGTTAAAGCTGAGTCCTTCTGTTATTAATGCAACAAATCGAGCAGGAGATACGGCTTTGATGCTTGCGGTAGATAAAGGAGATTTGGAGTTTGTTTGCGAATTGCTATCTTTTGAGTCTCTCGACTTTAAGGAGCAAGGCCGTGGTTTAGCTGCGTGTAGTCGAGCGGTTAAGTTGAAAAAAACTGAATTAGTAAATCCTTTATTTGAGCGTGCATGTCGTGAATATGCTGAAGCGTTTTTGCCAGTTGTGATAGCACTAAAAATTGATTTTGAAGAGAAGGTTCTATCGTTGCTGGAAGCTGCAAGCGGTTTAGATTTAAATAAGTCTGATTCTCAGGGAAATACCATCTTGATGTGGTTATTAAAATGTAAGCGCATGGATCTTGTTGAAGCGGTTGTGTCTCAAATGG
Source organism: uncultured Pseudomonadota bacterium (assembly GCA_964444435.1). Lineage (GTDB taxonomy): Bacteria > Babelota > Babeliae > Babelales > UBA12409 > UBA12409. Next base: position 10,762 of record CAYUHH010000012.1, read on the forward strand.
AGCAAGAAAGTCTTGAAGTAGTTAATGAGAGGGGAGATACTGCATTATCTCTTGCTTTAGACCTGCAAGCATATCCTTTAGCTCGAGAGTTAATGAAGCATATGAACCCTCAGTTTCTTCAAGAAAATGGAGAGATGGTTTTGAAGAGTGTTCTTCTTCCGTCTGGAATGACTCGTGTGCGGCACGAGGTCAGGCGTCGTTTGTTAATGCCTGATCCTGGTACGGGGGTTGGCGGCGAAGGGTTTGTATTTTTGGCTGATTTTTTAAATCGATTTAACATATCTGCTCCATCTAGATTAATAAATTATTTAGAGGTTACAGTGAGTGAAAAGCAATTTGATGTTGTAAATGAGTTGCTAGAGTTTCCTCTTAAATATAATGATTTCGTTAGACTTTATAGAAGATCTGTATTGGAGGCAGATAGAAGGATTAAGGGGGCTTTTATGAAGAAGCTTCAAACTTATGATCGGAAAATGTCTCCTTTAATGTGCGCTTTGGTTGGTTTAGATCATGATCTAATTCATAAAGCTTTGCATGATAGATCGACAGATTTTAATGTGCTTGATAAACAGAGAAGAAATGTTCTGATGTATGCAGTTGATTATATTGTTGATCCTGAAGTGTTGCTGGATGTTGTTAAATTCATGTTAGCCCGTATGAAACCTGATGTTATCAATGTTCAAGACAAGAATGGTTGTACTGTTTTGATGCATGCGATTAAGCCAAAAGAAGCGTTTTCGTGGAAATCCGCGAATATACGGTCAGTGGAAGAAAAAGAAGTAATGTTGCGGGTGTTTGAAGCGTTGTTGTTGTATATGAGTCCTGATGCTATAGATTGTCAAGATAATAGCAGAATGACCGCATTAATGCATGCAGCTCACCAAGGTGAGGAACAATTGATTTCATTGTTGTTGCCACGTATGAGTTCTGTTGCTCTTAATGCAACGGCTCGGGAAGGGGCTGTTTTTGAATATGTACGAGATAGGTCTTCGATAATGAAGGATCTTTTAGCGTGTGATAGATTTGATTTCAAGAAAGATGATTATATTTTAGATTTGTGTAGACATCTGCAATGGACTAGTTTTTCGAAGGGTCTCATTTTTGAACAAGCTTGCAAAGAGTATGCGGATAGATATACCCCTTTAATGTTGGCAATACGTACGGACTTTGAATCAAAGGTTCTTGAGTTGCTTTCTGGTATGTCTTCTGAAGGAATTAATCAACAAATGGCGGGTGGTTTTACTGCATGTATGTTTGCATGTGGCGGTAAGATGGGGCGGCACTTTATCAATAATGAAAATGTTGATTTAAACCTTGTTGATCATAATGGGTGTACAGCGCTTATGTATGCGATTAATCACAATTGTATTGCGAATGTAAAGTCATTGCTCAGCAAAAAGAATATGAAGCTTTTGGATTTCAGTCTTTCAGGTAATTTAACCGATGCCATTGCTCTTGCGCGTCAAAAAG
>CAYUHH010000013.1:0-11237 GCA_964444435.1 uncultured Pseudomonadota bacterium
CGTTTCCTTGCTTGCCTGATGCGAATGAGTTGCGTCCATTTGATAAAGATTTAGGGATAAAGCTTGTTGCTGAAGAGCCTGAGTTTATTATTTTATATAAACCTGTGGGCGTGATGGTTCATAAGCCTAACGATTATGCTGATGATGTGACGCTTGTTGACTGGTTAGTTTCTTCATATCCCCATCTTAAAAAGGTTGGAGTGCCTGAGCGACCTGGTATTGTTCATCGTTTAGACAAGGATACTTCTGGTTTATTAATTGTTCCTTTAACGGTGCAAGCACATCAGATTTTTGGTGATTTGTTTCGTGATCGTGAAATAGAGAAAACGTATTGGGCTGTGGTTAAAGGTCATCCTGAAAGATGCGGTACTATAGATTTTCCTATTGGTCGCGATCCTGTAAGTAAAAATCGAATGATCCATTTGCCAAAACAAGGAAAAAGTCGCGATGCTTTAACGCACTATAAGGTTCTTGCATTTTACAAAGATTACTCTTTGGTTGAAGTACGTTTGATTACGGGGCGTACACATCAAATTAGAGTTCATTTTGCGGCGTTGGGACATCCTCTCATTGGCGATCTGTTGTATGGTGAATCTTCTAGGTTAATTGATCATCAAGCATTGCATGCAAAGAAAATTGCGTTTGAATACAAAGGTAAAAAGTATTCATTTGAGTATCCTGTTCCTGAAGATATGCAAAAATTATTAGATCAGCCAGTTCTTAATACTTAATTAATCGAGGCAGGGCAGCTTGATGTAACAGTTGTTGTTGTGGCTGTGGTGAGTGGAATAGTATAAGTATTTGTTTTGTTGTTTGTTTGTAAGGTCAATGTTGTACCCTGTGATTTATCTGTAGGCCCAGATCCTTGTAATGTTGCGTTAGCAAAATCACAAGGAATTTCTTCGGTTGATTGAGGTGTATTACAGGTAAAATCGGTTTCTTTATCTGAATCTTTTATTTTTTCGCAGCGAGTTATTTTAAAATGGAATGTTTTCAGATCGCTGAATTTGTTTATTTGAGTTTGTTGGGGGTTTCGCAAGCGTTTTATTCTGCCGGTATTAGCTACAATGTAGATTGGCTTGATATTGTTTGTGAATGTTATTTTTTGGCATAAAGAAATTTGAGCGTTCATAAGAATGATACAGAAAACACGCAAAGTTTCATTGAACTTCTCAATTTTTTAAATTATTACTTTAATTATAGATGTCTTGATGGTTTAAATTCAAGGAAATTTATAATTTAAGATGCATTTGGAGTTGTCCGCCAATGTCGCCTTGTTCATTTTTAAAGGCTTGAACGTTAAGTTCATCTGAGACGTGATAATTTATTTCGAATTCAGTGTCTTCTTGCAGGTTAAGATTTTTTTGGACTTTGGCTTGAAGTCTTTTCCCTAGATCAAGTTCGATGCCTCCATAAAGGCCACTTGTGCCACTTTCATCCGTAAATGATGGTGCAAATTTAATATATTTCAGCGGTTTAAGAAGAGATTGGAGATTTTTTCGTTGCATGAGGGGGGTGCTGTGCTCAATGATTTGTTTTTTGATAAATTCGACGATAAGTGTTGGTGCAATTGCATTAAGCGAAGCTTTTGGTGAGCCGGTTAAAAGGAGCGCGCCAATTTTTTCTTCAGTGAGTGATGGAATTGATGAAAGTCTAATAATGGGATTTTTTATTGAGCCGGTAACATGGACGGTAATCGTATGATGGCTCATTTGTGTTCGAGCGGTGAGCTCCAAGAGAGGATCAAATTGTTGTTCTGATGCGAAGTAAAGTGTTCCTGAGATTATATTGAGACGACTATAAGGAAGAATAATGCTTCCGTGTGAAACTTTTGCCCAGCCATCAAGGTAGAAGGCTCCTTGATTGTACAACATTTTTACTGACGCATGCAGTTGTGTTTGAAGGCCGGGCGTATGTACATGGATGCCATCTTTTGTTTCGATTTTAATAGTAGCGGTTATTGGTTTAGTAAAGAGAGCTGTATTTGTTATGGGCGTAGGAATTTTATAGAAAAATGTTTTTTCAAGAGAAAGGTTTCCGACGAGGTTTGTGTGAGGATTATTAAATGTTGCAATAAGGTTGCCTGAGCAGATGGCAAAGTTTTTTTCAAAGTTGATTAAGCATTTATTAAAGGTGAGCGGTGCATATATAAATAAGGGTTTTCCTCTTTCACTGAGGCGAATAGATGCATGGGTGATAGTTACACATCCTTCGTTAAAAGTTGCTTTTAAATAAGGAATGGTAATTATTCGCGTGATTAAATCAATTTCGATTTTTCCTTCTAAATCATTGAGAATGTTGTGCAGTTGTCCAAAAACTATCATTCCCTTCTTGAGCTTTATGTGTGCTTTTACTTTATGAGGTGAGCAGGTTCCGGCAATTTCTAAAACGGCATTGCCATCAAGATAATTTTTTATTTGGTCGGGAAGAAGCGATTTAAGATCTTGATAATAGATGGTGTTTTTGAAATGGTATGCACGATCTTTTGTACATGATAAGGAAAAAATCGGCATTGCATTTTTTGTTTTAATTAGAAATTCTTTGATTGAAAAATGAGGGAAGATTGAACCAGCGATGTTCCATTTTCCTGATCCACAGATTCCGTGCCCTGAAAATTTTTTATCTGTATTTGTGAGTGTTCCTGCTACTTCATATGCTTTATCTGAAAGTTTATGGTGCAGTGGAATAGAAAATGACAAACTTTTTTTATTAGCGTCATATGATCCAGTGGTATGCAATTTGTTTTTTTCAACAAGCCAAGTAGGAAAGAAATGGGTTGTTATGTCTCTATGATTTTTAAATGTAAAATTAAAAGTTCCCTTTTCAAAAGACCATATTCCTTTTAAAGGTAAAATATCACTTTTGATTTTTCCGTGTGAAGCTCCGTCTTTAATTGTTGAGCGGAGCGATGCTTTTATTTTTTCGTTAAAGGGAAGTTGTGGAAAAAGGTTTTTGAAAAAAAAGGTGTCTGCTTTTCCTGAGGTTGAGATAATACCGTTTTTATAGTGTGCCGTAAAGTCTAATTGTTTATCTTGGTTCCAAAATTTGAGCGTTGCTTGTTGATCAATCAAATCTCCTCGTACAAAACAACGCTTTTTGTTATGAAGTAGTTTTGTGTAAGCATCGAGGAACATGGTGCTGGGCTCGGATTGAGAAATATTTGCATAAATTGTTCCTCTGAAATTTTTGGCGTATACAAGGTCGTGATGTTTTATTGATCCTTGGGAGATACATAATATTGATTTAAGTTTGTCTTTAATTTTTTTACTGACTCCTGACCAACAAATTGTTCCATCAAGTTGATATTTTTCGTTGTGGAGATCGAGTTTGATGTTATCCATTTTGAGTGTTTTTAAAACGATTGGTACTTTAAATTTTTTTCCAAAGAAAATATCATTTAAATGTATGCTTAAAGGAAATCCCTTATCTGAAATGAGGGAATATCCGTAAGTTTTTTCAAGATGAAGTACCAGCATAAATTTTTTGGTGAGTAAAAAATCGATAGGGGAGAAAGAAAACTTAAGTTTTCTTGCGAACCAATGCCAGCCTTGATTGTTCGATGTTTTATTTGGTTTTACCCGAACGTTAGTGCAGGTAATTGACCAGGCAAAGAAGTTTACTGATTCAACTTCGGTTACAAAATTACAATTAAATGCCTGCTTCATCATGTTAGAAACAATTGTTGAAGCCACGCTGAGTGTAAATGGATGATGTTGCAACAATTTTATGCCAACAGATGTTGAAATTAAAAAAGTTAAAAATAATGAAAAGATAAACGTTTTTTTATGTGTATACATGCCACTGCTTATTACGATAGCGATACATTCGAATAAAAGATACGCCTGATATTGGTACCGTAATAGCATACAATAATTGTTTTTTATCGTCGACGAAATATACCGTTCCTGCTTGTGCAATACCCTGTGGAGAGATTTTTATCGTTTTGTTTTTAAAGGTAATAGTTTTTTTTAAACGTTTTTTGGGTGATGATGGAGGGCCTAGAACATTTTGTATGGTGCCAAATTTGACGTGAGCTGAAAGTTTATGGGTTTCGTTTGGCGTAGTGTAGGAATTTTCTTGTTCGTTGAAAACAAGTGCCAAATTTTTATTTTCAGCGCGACACTGTTGTTGCAGATGCCAAATGGTAGTCCGTAGAAGGTGTGCTTCTGCAATAACGTGATGTTCGTTGTTATTTATTGAAAATGAAAGTGCAAGGGTAGTCATAATTACAATGATCGCTAAAACGATTGTGAGTTCGAAAAGGCTAAATGCGTTATTTTGTTTCAATTTGTACATTTGCTGCAACAGATAAAACTTCATCGATGGTGGTTAAGCCTTCTTTTATTTTTTCGATGCCATCTTGAATAAGGAGTGTCATATCTTCTTTGATTGCTGCTTGCCGAATACGATTAGCATCTGCTTGTTCAATGGTTAAGCGTGCAATTTCAGGAGACATTTGCATGATTTCGAAAATTGGAAATCGTCCTTTATATCCGCTGCTGCATGCGTTACAACCAACTGCTTGGTAGAAGGTAATTTTTTGGGCTTCTTTTGCGGTGAGCCCCAGAGATTTAATCATGGCCACATCTGGTTTAAATGACTTTTTGCATTGTGGGCATAATCTGCGCACAAGCCGTTGCGCCATGATGCAGGTGACTGATGAGGCGATAAGATATGGTTCGACGCCCATGTCAAGCATACGAGTAATGCTTGCAGGTGCATTATTGGTATGTAATGTTGTTAAAACTAAATGTCCCGTTAGAGATGATTGAATCGCAATTTGTGCTGTTTCTTGGTCACGTGTTTCACCGATCATGATAATGTCAGGATCTTGACGAAGAATGGAGCGTAATGCAGATGCAAACGTAATGCCAGCTTTTTCATTAACTTGAACTTGTGCAATACCATTCATTTGAAATTCAACGGGATCTTCAACGGTGACAATGCTAACGGTTGGTTTGTTGAGTTGATTAAGAATTGCGTAAAGTGTTGTTGTTTTACCAGATCCGGTAGGTCCCGTTACCATAATGATACCATTAGGAAGATTAATGCTATGAATAATAACTTTGTAATCTCGCGAACTCAATCCAAGCTTTTCAATAGGTATATATCCCTTGCTTTTGTCTTGTAATCGCATCACAATTTTTTCACCGAAAATTGTTGGCAAAATAGAGACACGAATATCGATTGCTTTATCTGCAATTTTAATTTGGATTCCTCCATCTTGCGGCTTGCGTTTTTCAGCGATATTTAAATTGGCCATAATTTTAATACGTGAAACCAGGGCTCCTTGTATTCTTTTGGGTGGATTGAAGGCGGGATGAAGAATGCCATCAATGCGATAACGGACAATAAGTTCTTTTTCTTGTGGTTCAATATGAATATCTGATGCTATTTGCTTCACCGCTTGAAAAAGAATGTGGTTTACCATTTTGATGATCGGAGCTTCTTGCGCCATACCAAGAAGGTCTCCTTCATCAATTCCTCCAAATTCTACCGCTTCTCCGTCAATGGCCTCTTCTTCGCCAAGTTCTTCTATCATCTCCTTTGTGCCTTCAAGCGGGTAATATTTATTGATAGTTTCATGTATGACTTTAGGTGTTGAGACAGCAAGTAGTGTTTGTTCTGAAAGAAGGACTTTCATTTCGTCGACGGCTTGATAGTTATTTGGGTTTGCGATTGCGATGATTAATGAGCCGACATGTTTGATGGGGATGATGCTATTGTCTTTGAGAAATTTAAATGGAATTTTTCCGAGAAGATCAGGATTTACCATTTCTTCGGTAATTTTTTCGAGGAAGGGAACAGAGAGCATTTTTGAAAATGCTGTGGCGATTGCTTCTTCTGGAACAATTTTTTCCGTGATCAAGTAATCGGTGGTAGAAACTTTTGCTTCTTGTGATTTTTTTTCTACGGCGTTAAGTTTTTGTTTGGTTAATGCTTTATCTGCAAGCAATTGTTCGCTTAAGGTTTTAATCATAGCATTTGACTCCTTGATCCAGCTCTCTTTCCCCGTATATTTTTTTGATCATACCATAAGTTGCAAATAAGTAACCTTTACTCGATATCTTTAAGCAATTTTATATAAGAGCGAAATATAATGAATTATACATTGATAAGAACTGATGCACTAAAGGGGAAGCGTGTTTTTTATAATGCGTTTTATGTTGGATGTTACAAATAAAAAATGTTTTGTTTTGAGTTGCGAGGTAAAAACTGCTGTGTTACACTCAAGCTTGAAAAAGTCTCATAGTTTCCCATTATACGTTGGAGTTTGTAATGATCCGTCGTTATCTGTTTTTATTGGCAGGATTATTAATGTTTTCTGGCTGTGTTAAGCAGAAAGAAGAACAAGAAGAAAAGAAAACTTATTTTCATAAAAATGAATTTAAGCAAGGTAAGTCATTTCGTTTAATTCACCATATGCCATTTGGTGAACTTAAAGAAGAAAAAGAGCATCTTCATAAAGATGGTCTTGATTATTTAGCAATTAACTTTTTGCGCGAAATGATTAAGAAGTGTGAAGATCCTGAGATGCTCAGAGATTTACGCTTAGAGTATGCCGATATGCTTTATGATCTCAAGCAGTTTAAAGATGCTTCAACTGAATATGAATTGTATGTCCGCTTGTATCCGGGAAGTAAAAGAGCTCCTTATGCAGATTATCGTTCCATAGACGCACAAAATAAAGAGGTTTTATCTGCAGATTGTGATCAGGTGTCGACAGAAAAAGTTATTGATATGGCTAAGGAGTATGGAAAGAAAGTTCCATGGAGTCCAGGTTACAAAGACTTCGTAAAGGAAGTTGAACAGATTACACACGATTGTTTACACCGTTTGTATGAAAGTGAAGTTTTGCGCTTTTATTTCTATCTTAATCGTCAGCAATGTAAGGCTGCACTTAAAAGATTAGAGTATATTCGTGAGCGTTATCTTAAGTATTTGCCTGAAATAGAGCCAAGCGTTATCGAGCTTGATTATGAATTATGTTGTGAATTGAAGCAGCCTGATCAAGCGACAAAGAAAAAAGGCGAGCTTCAAGAAAAACATCCTCAATTTAAAATGGATTCATCGCGAAGACGTGCCTATGCAAGGATTATCTAGACAAATTGTTGGCAAACGGGGAGAAGATCTCGTTGCAGAGTGGCTTAAAAACCATGGATATAAAATTATTGAACGTAATTTTAGATGCCGTGGTGGTGAGGTTGATGTTATTGCTCAAAAAGAAGAGGTTCTTGCATTTGTTGAAGTGAAATGTCGAAAACATAATTATTTTGCCTTGTCAGAAGTAATTACCAAATCTAAACAGCAAAAAATTGCGTTTGCTGCGCAGAAATTTTTGCATGAACGATCAATTTCTTCATTAGCGATTCGTTTTGATGTAGCATTGGTGGAGGGGATGGATGAAAGTGAAACAATTACGTATATAGAGCGGGCGTTTAGGGATGAACGGTTTTCATGGTAAATTAAGTAGAAATTTTGTATTAAGGTTAATAACTGGTATTGCATTTGGGGTTATTTTTTGGTGCGTTTATTTATTCTTGCCTCCATTTTGTTTTACCGTTTTGCTTTCGCTTATTTTAGCGGTAATTATTATATTTGAATGGAAAAATTTTTATCATCCCCACACAATTTGGTATTGGTTATATCTTCCCGTTTATCCATTGTTACCATTCTTACTGATTATGTATCTTAATCATATTCCTGCATATCGCGATCTTCTTTTGTATTTATTTATTTTGGCTTTTGCTCATGATACGGGATCTTATATCATGGGAAATTTTTTTGGAAAACATAAAATTTGGCCAACTATCAGTCCTAAAAAAACATGGGAAGGCTTTTTAGGTGGCGTTTTCTTTTCCTTAGTGGGTATGCGTTTAACATTATGGGAAAAGGGTTGTAAGGGTTGTGATTGGACCTTCATTTTTTTCTTCACCCTGGTTTCATGTATTTTGCTTTTTTTGGGGGACATTATTGAGTCTAAATTAAAACGACGAGCGGGTATTAAAGATTCAGGTATGAGTTTGCCTGGTCATGGCGGATTTCTTGATCGATTTGATGGTATTTTATTCGCAGCTTTCTTTTTTTATTTCTTTCGACATTGGCTTGTCACGATGTTAGTTTAACAAGTTTTCAGTTCGTTTTCGTAACAGTTTGCTCAGCAAAAATCTTATGGCTACGCTTAAAAGTTAAATTTGGTTTGTTAATTCATGGTAATGTGCAGCAAGCAAAAGAGTTCATGTAAAAATTATAAATATCTTGAAGTTTACGATCAAACTGAGCCTAAGCCGAATATTTATTTTTTTCCATAAACCTTAAAACTTATTCCAAGTACCTTTTTGCTCCCTGTGCCGTATTATGTATTGTATAAAGAATAAATTTTAATATGTATGCACAGGAATGGTTCGCAATAATTATGACGCACGTCATAATTATTGTACGACGCGTTCAAACAGCATGTTTGCCGGGTCTATGTGTCTTCGCCAAGGTTTTGAAGCGGACATGGGCATGGTCCTTCGATACAATTTTGCGAAGCAAATTACTCAGGATGAGCGACTGGTCGATTAAACCATCCATCTTCATCAATGGCTTTGAACGGGAAATAGGCAGACTGAGCAACAATTCACTTTAAAATATTTTTTGATGCGATTTTTTTCAAGCACTGGGAGGGTTGTGTGCAGCTTAGTGGAGTTTGCTATAAAGTTTTTAGGAATTAAGGGCGACACATAGGGTAATCGAGTAGTTTAACAAAGTGTGAAAGTTGATTTTTGTTGTCCAAGTAGCCATAACGTATACCCGTAAAATCAACATTCATTTTTTTAAGTGAATCATCGACGTCGTACAGATTTTTGAGTTTGTCATCGATCAAAATAATTTTGCTAAATGAGTTATTTGTTTTTTTAAGAAACGCTTCAAGGACCTTTCCTTTGTTTGTGCCTCCTGTTGCGATAATACCTTGTGTAAATGATGCAGGGGGAGTTAAGATAATTTTTTTTAATGCCAGTTTGCTTTTGGAAAAATCGACATCAATCTTTTTTAATTGAAGTGTGGTGACTTCGGCGTTATTTGATGTTTTACGTTTAGTTAATGCAAGAACTGGAATGTTTTCTTTTTGAAGATGATGAATGAGTTGCACCATCCCTTTCTCAGTGCCTTTTTGAGGGATAAATTCTTTGAAAAGATTTACAAAAGGGAGGATAACTTTTTGTGTAATAAATTGTGTGAATTGGTTATTAAAGCAAAAATCTACAAGATTTGAAAGATATTGCAATTTTCTTGGTTTGCTTGAAAGAACTGACTGTAAAAGTGTGTGATCAATATCGAATAATACAAGTGTATTGTGGTTTTCTAAGTTTTGTATTTGGGTGATACTTTCAATTTCAAAAATGTTAGGAATTGCTGATTGCAGAACAAAAAATAAAATTGATAATGAAAAATTTTTCATAATAAGCTCTCATTTTAAGCGTTGTTTAGATCGTTGATTACTTTAAAGGTCGCATGATGAGGTAGATGGTAAAAATCAATCATGATAAACGATGCTGGTTGTTTTGCTAATTTTTCATATTGTTTTATTCGATATGTAAGCATTTTATATGAGTTTGCTTGTTTTGCGTCAATGATGTTACCGCTTATGTAGGGGGTAGTATAATTATCGATAATGAATAAATTGTTTTTGGATCGGATACCCCAATCAATTTTTGGATTTTTTGAATCTTTTGCAAGATCATTTAGTTCTTTGTATTTATAGGTAGACCCAAATCCCAGAGCCTTTTTATTGAGGATGCCGAGGGTGTTAAATCCGCTTGAATTTGCGATAATGACAACACGTTTATTAGAGAGGTGCATATTTTTTAATGTAGGCCATGGTTTGTTGGGGGTATGGGTATACATTTTATTTAATATTCCCGTATTATAAAGTAATTTTCCAAATGAAACGAGATTTTTTTGTTCCATTTCTTTTGAAAATTGACTGAAATCAAAGAAGATACAGATAACTTCATGAGTATTTTTTTCGAGCCATTTATTTATCGTTATAAGAACTTCGTTTAATGGGGTGTGAGTAGTATCGATGAGACATGGATTGTCTCTGAATTTAGCAAGGGGAGTCAAAAGCAAGTTTCTGAGTTTTTTAATTGGAATAATTTTCGAAAGTATTTCATCGGCTTCGTTATACAGTTCATGGGCTTTTTCCTTTGAAATTGTATGACATACATGAAATTCATCGTTGCATTTGGAGATAGGAAGTTTAAATGCGCGAACGCCGTCTTTAAGTTGAGTCTCAAGGGGAAAAACTTGATCTGCAACAGGATTAGGATTGACAATGGTAATTCGATGAATAGCATTTAATATTTTTATGCGGGCTTCTTTGGGTAAAGGAAATAAGTGTACAATTTGACGTAGCGTATCCCCGAGGGTGCTTTTGGTTGGACGCAGAGAGGTAGCGTTGTGAGTCATAATCATTCTCACTTCGTTAAAGCGTTTATCAAAAGGGGTTGTTGTTTGAATAATTAATGTAAAAAAAACAAACTTCTTAAACATAAAAAAGGTCCTTTTTTTAATATGCCTAAGCGTAATTTTAAAAGTTATTTTTTTACAAGACTTTATAATAATTTAATAAGGGATGAAATGTGTAACTATGTTCTATTTTTTTAACAGTGATTTTACTTCTTTAGGTGTAAGGTAGCGCCAGTTCCCAATTGATAAATTTTTCTTTGTGAGACCTGCATATTTAAATCGATCAAGAAGTATTACTTCATACCCCATCCCTTCAAATATTCTGCGAATAATACGGTTTTTGCCACTGTGAATTTCAATGACAATCTGTTTGTTTTTTGATCCAGGAGCAGCGTATAAACGGTCAGGTTTAATCATTCCATCTGCTAAGCGAATACCAAAGTGGATTTTGTCTAGGGCGTGTGTAGTGATTGGTTGCGAGAGTGTCGCACGGTATGTTTTTGGCGTATTATGTTTTGGGTGAGCAATACTTTGTGCTAAGTTTCCATCATTAGTGATGAGAATGAGTCCTGTAGTATCTCGATCAAGTCGTCCCACGGGAAACAATTTTTTTTTCTGTGCAAGAGGTATTAAGTCTAGAACGGTTTGTCGGCCGAATTCATCTTGAGCAGTTGTGATGTAGTTTTTTGGTTTGTTAAGGAGAATATAAATTTTTTCAGTAGGTGTGATTTCTTTTTTTTGATAGCGAAGCTGATTTTTTAAATCAACTGTAACCATGAATC
>CAYUHH010000014.1:0-10858 GCA_964444435.1 uncultured Pseudomonadota bacterium
CAGCATGAAGCGCGATGAGCATCGCAAAGCAAAGGCACAATTAGAAAAGGGTGGCACGTCTTCTAAAGGTGAGAAGTAGTAATAAAAAAGGAATAAAATGACCTTTGATGTTGATTGGAAAAAGTACCTCAATCAAGCAATAGATTATGTAAAGAGTGATAAAGAATTGCGTATTTGGGGTGCAGTAGCAGTAATTTTGGCTGTTGGTGGTGGTACATATTATGGGTATCGTTTCATTAATCAACGGTGGGCCCAAGAGGCACAGACAGCATTTGCTGAGTCATATGAGGTTTATCAACAGGCGTTAAATACACAGTTTAATGATAAGGCAAAAAGTGAAGCAAAAAAAGAGTTGTGGGAACAAGCTGAAATAGATTTTAAGCAGGCTGGTGAACATAATAAACATTCATCGTTGGCGCCTTTTTTTAAGGCATTTCAAGGACAGACTCTTTCGTTTGAAGGGCAACGTGATGAATCAATTGCAACTTTAAAACAAGCTGTAAGTAAGATGAGCAATCGTAATCCTTATAAAGGTTTATATGAAGTTGGCTTGTCATTTATGTTGCTTGATGGTGATGAGGATGAAGTTGCTGAAGGAATTAAAAGTTTGTCTCATGTAGCAAGCAGCGAAAGTAATCAATATCAAGATATGGCTTTATATTACTTAGGTTTGTATTACCAGGTTGCTGGTGAGGCGGATAAGGCTATAGATTATTGGAAACAAATTAAACGCGGTGAAACTGTTGAATATAAAAAAGCAGAATCACCATGGGCTCGTCTTGCGCAAATAAAATTATCGGAATCTGGACCAGAAAAAGAATGATAAAATGAATGTAAAAAGATCAATTAAGGTGCGTTTTGCACCTTCCCCTACTGGACAATTGCATATTGGGGGAGTGAGAGCGGCTCTCTTTAATTGGCTTTTTGCGCGACATAATAATGGTTCGTTTGTTGTTCGAGTTGAGGATACTGATTTAGAGCGTTCAACAAAGGCGTATTCTGAAGTGATCGTTGACGCTCTTGCGTGGTTAGGAATGAAAAGTGATGAGCCGCTTGTCTATCAATCGTCGTTAGTAGATCGTCATAAAGCTTACATTGAAAAGTTAATCGTTGAAGGAAAAGCATATAAATGTTATTGCTCTCTGGATGATATAAAAAAACGGGCAGGGGAAGATTCTCCGTATGATAAACATTGTCGTACTCATCTTCCTCTTGATAGCAATAAATCGTATGTTGTTAGGTTCCGTATTCCTGATGATGATAAAGACGAGATAACTTTTGAAGATCTGATTTTAGGTAAAATTACAATTTCTTTAAATGAACTTGATGATTTTATAATCGCCCGCTCCGATGGTTCGCCTATTTATAATCTTGTTGTTGTCGTTGATGATGCAACAATGGGGATTACTCATGTAATTCGAGGGCAGGAGCATGTTAATAATACTCCTAAGCAACTTTTATTGTATGAAGCATTAGGCCTTGACGCGCCTCGCTTTGCACACGTACCGCTTGTTTTAGGGGCGTCTGGTGCAAAGTTGAGTAAGCGTGATGCGGCAACATCTGTGTTGGATTATAAAAAAGAGGGTTATTTGCCAGAAGCTCTCATTAATTATCTTGTTCGATTAGGGTGGTCATACGGAAATCAAGAACTTTTTACTGTTGATGAATTAATTCAATATTTTACTCTTAATGGTGTTGGAAAAAGTAGTGCAACATTTGATATGAATAAATTGCGCTGGGTTAATAGTGAGCATATTAAGAAAAAATCAGGTAAATGGATATTGGATTATTTAGTCTCTCAACTTAATCCGCAATTTCTAAAAGATTTATCTCATTGGTCCGAGGTGCAAATCATTGTATGTATAGATCTTTATAAAGAGCGAGTTTCAACGCTTAAAGAATTGGAAAATAATTTAAAAAGGTTTTATAAGAGTCCTTCTTTGTATAATGAAGAGGCTGTTGAAAAGTGGGTAAATGCGTCAAGTAGAGATTTATTAAATTCACTGGTTCTTTTGTTGTCTCCTTTAAATAAATGGGATCTTGAACATTTACAAGCAACGATAAAAAATTTTGTTAAAAATAACGATATTAAACTTGCTTCTGTTGCACAGCCCATTCGTATTGCATTGACTGGTGATGTTGTAAGCCCTGGTATTTTTCATTTGTTATCAATCTTAGGAAAAGAGGAAAGTCTTAAACGTCTTGAAGCATTAGTTAAAGAGTAAACTATGTACAGCTGGAGTTTTCATGCGTACCAAGGGGTTTCTTTTTCCTGGTTATGGTTCACAGTATGTGGGAATGGGAAAAGATTTTTACGATAAATATCGAATAGTTCAGGAATTATTTGAAGAGGCATCAAATTGTACAGGCTTAAATTTTATTAGACTTTGTTTTGCATCTTCAGAAAAGGAACTTGCTAAGCCTTTGAATGCATATTTGTCCCTTTTTCTCATTCAGGCGTCTTTGTTTTCTGTTTTAAAAGAGCATGAAATTTTTCCTCACATTATTACGGGGTGGGGAGTAGGGCAAGTAAGCGTCTATTATGCATCAGGAATTTTAAACTTTCCTGATGGTCTTTATTTTTTAAAGAAATATATGGAATTTTTTGAGAGTCTTGTGCAAGGATATGATGCTTCTATTATTTCCATAAAAGGGGTTGATAGAAATCTTCTTAATATGTGCCGTGTTACATGTAACGTTGAAGATCTAACAAAATTAGCCATTATACGTGAAGAAAAAGACCTGGTTGTTGCAGGAACAAAAAAAGCACTTGATGTGTTATCATCATATATCAATAAAAATTTTGATGTAAAAATTGAGAATGAACGCTATACTTATGGTATACATCTTCTCTTTATTAATGAAATGGTGAGAAATTTAAATTTGTATCTTGAAAAGATTGATTGTAAGAAACCCAAAATTACTTTTGTTGATCAGTCTGGTGTGATGTTTAAAAAAGGGCGTTTGCTTAGTAAGTTGTATTTAACAGAGTTTATGTCCCACCCTGTTGATATTATGATGATGGTAAAAAAAATAGATTCTGTTAGTACGATTGTTCAGATAGGGCCAGGAAAAACAACTCTTGACGTATTAGATAAATATTTTCCCCATAAAAAAAAGTTTTTAATTAAAAACAAGTCTGACATAAAGGAATTGGTGTGATGGGTTTTCAAATTGCAGATGATATTATTTGTGTTGTTTCTGAAGTTTTAAAAAAAAATAAAGATGAAATAGATGGTGCTGCTTCCTTTAAAAGTTTAGGTGCTGACTCTCTTGATATGTTTGAGATGATTTTAAAATGGGAAGATGTATTTGTAGTTGAAATTAGTGACGATGAATTTGAAGATATCAAATCAATTTCTGATGTTACGAAATTAATTGAAAATAAATGTTTGCAAAAAAAAGAACCGTGAAATTTCACGGTTCTTTTTTTATTTCTTGATAATATTAGAAGCTAATTCCACCTTTAAGATAAAGAGTCCACGTGCTCAAAGCGGTATTGCCGCGGCCCATTTCTAGTTGCCCTGAAAAGCCAAAAAATGGTTTAAGCCATGTTTGAGAAAAATTATATCCTACATAACCGAAAAACATATTTGAATAAGTTGCAGGGTGTTGAGCTGCGCATACATCGATGTCACCTGCGCGGATTCCAAAGTTTTTAAGGTTTTCTACGGTTGGTAAGAGGTAAGAAGGAGTTTCGCCAGCTTGTGTTTTTGTTGATTGATTTGCAATATCATGCGTGATTTTGCTCAAGAAATGAGTTCCCCAATCTGAAGTAACGGTTGGAGGGTTTGTTGTAAAATCGGTGTTTGTATATTTAATTGCGTAATAATCAGAACCATTTCCTAAAACTTTGTTTGTTGGACACAGCGTTTCTTGGCTACGGTACCAGAAATTGTATCCTAGTGAAATATCCCAGTTATCTTTGCGCATTTGGCCCATTAACGTCCACTCTAACATCGTTGCACTGACTTTTACTTTTTGATTAAGGACATTTACTGCGCGTTCTGTTCCAATGAATGTTCCCTGCGAATTGTAACGATTAAGCATTAACCATGAGTTGAATGCTGTCGTTCCATTTGCCCACAGGCTGAATAGACGACGATTGCATCCAGGCATAAGGTATATTGTACGTAAATCTGAGTAGATGGTAACTGCTTTATTACTTGGTGCACTGTTAAAGATTTCGTATTGACCTCGCAATGCAACGCCAATTTGGCCAGACATTTGAGAACCTATTGAAGGTGTGAAGAGGTCATGATTTCCTTTTTTAAAGTTAGGTTGTCCTGTTGGGATTGCGCCGACTAATGCAATGCCTAGATTTCCATGTTCACCTCTGAGGAAATCGTATCCAAGTTCAAGGTGAATGTCTGAAAGCCCATAACGTTTATTGTTGCAACAGATTTTGCCGCCTTCTGCTTCTGGAATCATGCCAATTCGAGAACCATCGCATAGTGCATCTTCAAGAGTTCGATATTCTACATTAACAATATTTCCAGCATTAGATGCAAATCCATCGGGATAAACAGAAGTTCCAGTTTCATTGTTTGAGGTGTTTAAACAAGGGTTCCAATTGGTGTTAACAAATGGTAAGCGAAGTCTGCCCCAGACACCTTGGAACCATTTGTCTAAACCAATAAATACATCTATGTCAGCATTTAATTCATGTATTTGTGGAAGGAGACAGGCGGTTCCTTTGAAGTTTGAAGCAAGCCCGAGTTGTAAATTTTGAATGTCAACATCGGAGTTAGCCATGCCAATGTTGAGTGGTCCCCGTTCAGTAAAGAAGTAACGGCCTAAGTCATAACGGTTAAAGTTTTGTTTATATCCAAGTGCAATCGTAATATTGAGATAGTTTTCATCGTTATCTATGAGGTGCGTTTTATATGAATTGCCGACAAAGACAAGCGCTTGATTATTTCCTTGTGGTCGTTGAGAAAAATGAGTTTTACTAAAGGCATAATTTTTATCACAACAATAATTTGCGCATGTTATATGTTTAATAGAAAGTAATACACAGATGCTTAAAATACTACGGGAGAGTTTTTTGTTCATGCTACCCCTTTTTTTTGCTTCATAAGACTATCTTTTAAAAAACTTATCATGATCCTACCTAAAAATAATTAAAGCTGCAAGAAATTAACTGGATCTGAAGGAAGGGATTAAAGCATCTCTTCCTTCAGATCAGATAGCTTTTTTAGAAGCAGAAACCTCCTTTGAGATAAATTCCCCACAATTGTAATGCGGTATTGCTCATGCCAAAGTCGACTTTACCAATGAGTCCGATGAATGGTTTCCAGTCTGCTTCAGTCCAATTGTAGCCTGCATTTGCAAAGATAGTGTGACTGATGTATTGAGGATGTTCTGCCATGTCAAGACGTAAATTGCCATTATCCATGCAGAAATCTATTTCATTGTCGCGAATGATGTAAGATGGAATTTGGTTCCATGCTGCTTGAGATCCTGAAACAAGCGTTCCTGTTTGATTTATGTCACTATCGTTTGCATTGAAGAATCCGCCATCAATTGTTGCGTCTGCGTTTGCAACAGGTGCATCACCTTTAACTACGTAATGATAGTCGTCATTTTTGCAGAGGTTCCATTTTGTAATTTCTTCTTTTGCTCTACCAAAGAAATTGTAACCTATACCAAATTCAAAATTTTGTTTTTGGTAGTTAAGCATAGCGGTAAATTGACCTTCGCATGAAGGGTTTATTGTTGAATATGCTTTAAGAGAATTAGCAGCTCGTTCTAATCCGGCATATGTTGCGGTATTTCCACTATAACTGTATTTTTTGAGGAGGAGATAATGGTTAAAGAGTGTTGTTCCATTTGCAACAAGGCCGAGAAGGCGTGTTGTTTCACCACTGAATGAAACATATGCGCGTGCGTCAAATACCAAGTCAAGTCGTTGGTTTGTTTCTGCCCAGTTTTTAAGTTGGTATTGACCAAAGAAGAGTCCTCCGATGAGCCACTTGTTTTGATCCCCTATTTTTGGTTCAAAAATGTAAAGATCGCAACAGCTTGTTTTTCTTGAAGGTTTATTTGCTGCAGGAAATTCAAAGTCTGCTCCAATGCCTAGAAATCCTCTTTCTTTGCGAAGGAAGTCATAACCAATTGAAAGGTGTATTCCACTTAATCCACTTGTTGAACGGTTTGCGTTGATAATTTTGCCAGCGTCAAGGCGAGGCGCATCACCAAATCCTACATTTCCTAAAAGAGCGCTTGTTAAAGCACATTTGCCTTGGTATATGATGTTATCAATTGTTGAATCATCATTTACAACGTTGGTTGTTTGTCCACTTCTTATAGTTCCAACGGTATCTGGAACGGTGTAGTTTGTTTCAGTTCCTTCGTACCAGACGTCAGTTCCCAGCCCGGCATTCCAGCGTGTGTGTGTATATGGAATTCGCAACTCACTCCAAAGCCCTTCTAAAATGTTGTCCCATGCCATATAGAGATCTAAGTCAACGAGAAAATCTTGATATTTTGGGCATAACCAAGCGGTTCCGGTAAATGTTGCTGGTAGGCCCAGGTCAGATGCACGAACATCTACCATTGCGGTTCTTCCATCAATAGCATTTCCGCCAACTCTCATAAGACCGTTTTTATTGAAAAAATATGAAGACAATCTATAGTTATTAAAGTTTTTTTGATATCCAAGTGTAAGGGCAAAATCTCCATAAAACTCGTTTCCAAAATGATGTCTTTTGTCTGATGTTAGTGACATGATTACGTATTGATTTGCGCTTTGATCTTTTTGTGAAAACCAAGTGTGACCATGTTCACAGTAACAGCCCTCTAAGCAGCCGTCTTGACAATCGTTATATGTGGCGCAACCGAATCCGTCAGCGCAGTTGCAACCAAAAAAGCCTGTGGGACTATTTCCGTTGTGACATGCCATTGAGCATCCAGAAGGGCTATTTGTAGTATTACATGTGCCGCTGCAAGAAGAGCAGCTATCGCATTGAAGGCAGGGACCAAAATATGTTTGTGCGCAATCAACTGAGCTGATGATAGAGAGAAGTGCTAGTATGCTCAAGAAGAACTTTGATTTCATTAGTACTCCTTTTTTTTAAAAATACTTTTTTTTAAGTTCTTAAAATTTTATGAAATTTAATGCAAATTATAAGTGCCTCCTTTCGAAATTTTTGCAAAAGAAGTTTATTCATGTTATTGAGTTTACCTTATGAAAATTTTATTATTTATGCAAGCATACAAAGGAAGAACTTAAGATGACTTAGGTTCTTCCTTTGAAATTTCTAAACATAAAAATTGTTTTAGTCTTTAGAAGACTATTCCACCTTTAATGTATGCTCCCCATAGACGTAGCGCAGTATTATCTTGCCCGAGTTCTACTTTTCCAATGAGACCAACGAAAGGTTTGAGTTTTTTTTCATCCCAGTGATATCCAAAACTTCCGAAAACAGTATGGCTTAAGTAACGTGGATGGGACGCAACACAGAGGGTTGTTGCCCCATTGCAATTGCTGATATTGCAACTACTGCTATTTATAAAGTTGTCAGTAAATCTAATTGCCTTGTCCATAATTGTTGATGAAGAAATACTGTTCCATGTTGAACCATTTCCTGTTGACGTGCCAGTTTGATTGATATTTGAATCATCTGGACCATAAAAACCAGCGTCAGTGCCATCAGTTTGTTTTACGGGAAGATTGCCTTTTATTACATAATAATGGGAATTGTCAGAACAAAAACGATTTACAAATCCAAGTTTTTCTTCATTGCGTCCAAAGAAATTGTAGCCAAAGCCGCCAACAATTCCACCATTTTGGTAATTAAACATAAAAGTAAGTTGCCCCTCTATTGATGGGTTTGCTTGGACGTATGAACGCAACATATTTGCTGCACGCTCGAGGCCTACATACGTTCCGGTGCTACCACTAATGGAATATTTTTTAAGGAGGAGATATTGATTGAACAAGGTTGTGTTATTTGCTTGAAGGCCTAATAAACGGGTAGATTTTCCGGAAAATATACCGCCAAGTCTTCCATCGAAGAATATTTCGACGTGTTCATCGTTCTTTTCGTTTTGCCAAAGTTTATATTGTCCGTGCAAGAGTGCTCCCAATCTAAACTCATTTTGAGATCCAACTTTTGGTTCAAAGACAAAGAGATCGCATGAGTTTTTTTTATTTGGTTGGTTAGCTAAAGGCAAATTTGAATAAAAGCCTAATCCGAGAGCTCCTCGATCATTTTGTATGAAATCAAATCCGAGTTCGAGTTTGATGTTTGCGAGTCCGTTTGCCGTTCGACGACAATTAATCATTTTTCCCGCATAAAGCTTAGGAGCATCTCCAAATGTACAGTTTCCTAAAAGTGCACTTGAAAGTGCATAATCGCCTGTATAGACGACATCGACAGCTAAACCTGAATCATCTACTGCGCAGTCCCATTGATCATCTTCCAATGTATCAAAGGCGTATGTTGCTCCTCCTGCTGAATCTTTACTTGAACCAAGGCCCGAATTCCATCGAGTATGAACAAATGGAATTTCTAATTCAACCCAAAGTTTTTCCCAGGAAAAAAACCAGTCGAAGTCAATTAATAAATCTTGATATTTGGGGCAAAGCCAAGCGCAGCCTGTAAATGTTGTTGAAAGGCCTAAGTCTGATGCTCGAATATCTGAAACAGCAGCTGAGCTATTTGCGGCATTTGCGCCAACTGTTACGGTACCGCATTTTGTGAGGAAATATGATGAAAGTCTATAGCCATCAAAGTTTTGTTGCCATCCCAGAGTTATCGAGAGATCGCTATAAAAATTTTTGTTTTGATGTTGTTGATGTCGTGTTTCATCTGTGAGTTCCATAGTAAGAAATTGGCTTGTTCCTTGGTCGCGTTGTGAGAACCAGGTGTGTCCATAGTAACAAAAATCTCCGTCATTGCATGTTTTACAACACTGTGTACAATCTGTTTTTCCACAGCAATCATAACAATTTAAACAACTGGATGAATTACACGAATTACAACAGGTGTCGCAATTACTTGAACAACACAAGTTGCAGCAATTGGTGTCGTTGCCAGAGTTTGTGCAATATGTGTAATTATTAGTACAACTCGTACAATTGCCAGAACCGCAAGTGGCATCAATAAAAAAAGGAAGTAAATAAAAAAAAGAATAGATTATTAATTTTTTATTAATTTTCATACAGTGCTCCTTTTTGTGAAGATCGTATAGAGCAACTTTATGAAAATTAAATGAGTTATGCAAGTTTAAATTAATGCAAAAAAAAGAAGAACCCGGAAAAATCCGGGTTCTTAGGTACTAGTTTTTTCGTGCTAAATGTTACATTAGAAGCAGATGCCGCCTTTGAGGTAAACACCCCAGAGTCGTAATGCTGTGTTGCTTGACCCAATGTCAATTTTACCGAGGACACCAAGGTATGGTTTCCAATCAACGTCATCCCAATGATAGCCGAGAGCTCCGAAGATTGTGTTGCTGATGTAGCGTGGATGTGCGGCTGGACATAAGCTAATGTTTCCGTTACCACATGTGGTTGAACAGGAATTGCTGAATTGGATTCCATATGTTGTTACATTAGATGCATCAATTGCAGTCCAGGTTTCGTTTGTACCTTGTTCATCACCTGTTTGATTGATATCAGAATCACCAAATCCGTAGAATCCGCCATCTGTTCCATCGTCATCAAGTCTGACAGGGAGGTCCCCTTTAATTACATAGTAGTAATCATCGGCATTGCAAAGACAATTGAGACAAAGCTTTTCTTCTCCTCGACCGAAGAAGTTCCAACCAATGTTTCCAACAAAACCACCATTGCGGTATTGGAACATTAAGGTAACTTGAGCTTCAACTGAAGCGTTTGCTTTTACGCGTGCTGTTAATTTGTTTGCTGCTCTTTCAAGTCCTTCATAGGTAGCTGTGTCACCACTTACAGAGTATTTCTTGAGTAAGAGGTATTGATTTAACAATGTTGTGTTGTTTGCTTGCAAGCCTAAGAGACGAGTTGTTTCGCCACTAAATGAACCAGCTGCGCGACCATCAAAGTACATGTCGATGCGTTTGCTTTCGTCACGATCCCAGAGCATGTATTGTGCGCGAAGAACACCGCCAACTTTCCATGCATGTTGTGAGCCAACTTTTGGATCAAATGTATAAAGGTCGCAGCAGCAATTGTTTTTTGCAGGGTTGTTTGCTGCAGGGAATTCAACGTCAAGAGCTAAGCCCATTGAACCGCGTTCACGACGGAGGAAATCGTAACCAATTTCAAGTCTGATTCCGCCGAGACCATTTGCCGTTTTGCTGCAGTTAACCATTTTACCTGCTGTGAGACGAGGTGCATCACCGAATGCACTGTTGCCAAGAAGTGCGCTTGAAAGTGCACAGTTTCCTGTGTAAACAACTGGCGTTGGGCCGCCCGCCGCCTGAATAACTGCGTATTGTTCTTCTGATTCGTTATCGGTATCAAAAGCATAGTAATCACCGCCGGCTGCTGAAACGGATGTTCCTAAGCCTGCGTTCCAACGTGAATGAACGAATGGAATGCGTAATTCTGTCCAAAGACCTTGAATGAATTCATCCCATGCTAAGTAGAGATCAAAGTCAGCGATGAAATCTTGGTATTTAGGACAGAGCCATGCGCTACCACTAAATGTTGTTGAAAGACCGAGATCTGAGGCACGAATGTCTGAGATCGCGGCGGCGCCATTTGCACCATTACCACCAACTGATACTGAACCGTTTTTGGTGAGGAAATATGATGACAAGCGGTAGTTGCTGAAGTTTTGTTGCCAGCCAAGTGTAATGGCGAAATCACCATAGAACTCTTCGCGATCGAATTGATGGCGATTTTCAGCTGTTAATTCCATGACTAAGTATT
>CAYUHH010000015.1:0-10675 GCA_964444435.1 uncultured Pseudomonadota bacterium
GGATGATGTGAACATGAGGTGGTTCATTTTTATATTGTTGAGTATATTACTTAGTATAAAAATTTGCTTTCGTCTTTCTAAAAAGAATCTTAAGCTTTTTCCTATTACGCAGGGAGAGATAAGCGCTCAAATTATTCCAGGGTCATCATTAATGCATAGTTATTAACATATAGTCATTATAAAAGTTCATTTTGCCATTTTAAATAGTCTTTATTTATTTTTTTGCCAATTATAAGTGTGCTTTGTAGACTTATTTTTAAATAGGTAAGGCAAGGAGTTTTTTAATGCGTCAAAAATTATTATTTAGTGGATTAATTTTAACTTTATTAATTGGTGGTTTTGTTTCATATCTGTTTTTCTTTAAAAAACAATCATTTGCGCTTGATCAGTTGTCGAAAAAAGAAAATATTGTTCCGATTGCCATTGTGGGCTCAGGGCCCGCAGGATTAAGTGCCGCATTGTACGGAGCGCGATTGGGTTTTTATACGGTTGCCCTTGAAGGGCCAAAGCCGGGGGGACAATTAACTGAGACAGGATACGTTGAGAATTGGCCCGGTGTTGGACGCAAAAAAGGTCCAGACATTATGAAAGACCAGCGTACATATGTTGAAGAGATTGGGGCTGTTTTAATTCCTGAAACAATTGTTAAAACAGATTTAAGTTCGTGGCCCTATAAATTGATTACTGAAGATAAACAAGAAATAACCGCTTTGTCAGTAATTATTGCAACTGGATCTGCGCCGCGCGTGTTAGATGTACCCGGTGAACGTGATTATTGGGGTAAAGGTGTTACAACTTGTGCAGTATGTGATGCGCCCTATTATAAAAATGGAGAGGTTGTTGTCGTTGGCGGTGGCGATAGTGCAATAGAGGAAGCATCGCAACTAGCACCGTATGCAAAAAAAATTACGATTTTAGTACGAAAAGACTCATTGCGTGCATCTGACATTATGAAAAAGCGTTTGCAAGATTTGCCAAATGTACATGTGCTTTATCATAAAGAAATTAAGAAAATTTATGGTGACAATTATCGCCTTGAAGGCGTTGAGCTCTATGATAACAAAACAAAAAGTTATTCTCAATTTGCTACCGATGGTGTTTTTTTAGCAATTGGACAAGAACCGCGAACAAAGATGGTAAAAGGACAGTTAGGCTTGAATAAGCTGGGATACGTTGAGGTTGAAGGGCGCACTCAGCACGCATCAAAGCCAGGGGTTTTTGCTGCAGGTGATGTAGAAGATATGCATTATCGGCAAGCTGGTGTTGCGGCTGGATCTGGAATTAAAGCAGCAATTGAGGCAACGGAGTTTTTGCAAAATATTGGATGGACTCCTACCGTTGCGAAATCGATGCGTGCACGTTTTTATGAGCAAGCAAAAGCTGGCCCTTCGTGTGTGCGCGAGTTAACATCTGAATCAGATTTTGAACGATATGTTTTAAGGTCAAAGAAGCCGGTAGTAATTGATTTTTATGCTAAACATTGTCCATCGTGTATGCACATGCTGCCGGTGTATGAGACTGTTGCACGCAAGTTTTGTAATGATGTTCATCTCTTCAAAGTTAATACGGCAAATGTTCCAAAATTAGAAGAACTTCTTCATGTGCAAAGAATTCCATGTTTTATAGTATTTAAAGATGGACAACAAGTTGCACGCTATCATTCGATTATGAACAAAATTCAAATGAGCGAGTTTGTTCAACAGTTTATTGAGTAATTTTAACCAGCAACCGTGCTGGACCCGGCAAGCATGCTGCTTGACCGCGTAGCCATAAGACTTTTGCATAGCAATAGTCTTATAGAGCAATTCCTGCGCTTAAAAGTTACATGTAATTTGTTAATTTATCGTAATGCGTAGGAAGCATAAGGGGCGCTCATTATTTTGTAAGATTGTTTACTTAAAGAAAGTCATGGTAAAAAACTTTTTATAAATACTCTGGAATTTACGAGAAAACCAAGACTCAGGCGAATATTTATTTCTTTTCATAAACTCAAAGACTTATTCAAAGAAATGGGCTTTTTTTGTTTCCTGTGCCGTATTACGTATTACACAAGGAATAAATTTTAATATGTATGCACAGGAATGGATCTCAATGATTATGACGTTCGTCATAATCATCTTGCTACACGATCCAACTGAAAGTTGGCCGGGTCCAGCACGGTCCTTCGATACAATTTTGCTTCGCAAAATCACTCAGGATGAGCGACTGGTCGATTAAACTGAAAGTTTACGTCACCAACGGATTAGTCAGCCATAAGCGACAATTTAATTAAAGTTATTTGTTCAAGCCATGGAAAAATTGCGTGAAGCTTAGCGAAGTTTGTTGTATTACTAAATCAAGAGTTTTAAGCAAGAAAAAGGGGAGTTTTTAACTCCCCTTGAAGGTGTTCGAATATTTAGAGATAAATATTAATTTTGTCTGTGGTTTTCTACGCGGTTAAGCTGTAACCTTACCGATGTTGTAGAAGGAGAAGTTGTTACGTTTTACTTCTTGAGGATCGAAAATGTTGCGCAAGTCCATAATGGCGCGGGTGCGCATGCGTGATCCGATTTCTTTAATATCAAGTGATTTGAATTCGTCCCATTCAGTGACAATAACGGTAAGATCTGAATCATTAAGAGCTTCTTTTGCTGAGGAGCAATAGGTAATGTCGGGGAAGATCTTTTTCATGTTTTCAGTTCCTTGAGGATCATATGCTTTAATGTTTTTTACATTACGTTTTCGCAAATGATCAATAAGGTCAATTGCGAATGAATAACGCACGTCGTCGGTGTTTGCTTTGAATGCGAGTCCTAGGATGGAAACCGTATTTCCTTTGAGCATGGTGTCAATTTGCTTAATGAGGTGTTGTTTGTGTTGTTCATTTGATTTAAAGATGGAGGTAATCAATTTTGCAGGAATATTATTGTTTTTCATGGTGAGTTCAAGTGCACGTGTATCTTTAGGGAAACATGATCCGCCAAATCCAGGACCTGGGTTTAAAAATGCTCGGCTAATGCGGTTGTCCATTCCCATCCCGTCTGCAACATCAGTTACATGGGCACCTGTTTTGTTGCACAGTTGTGAAACTTCATTGATAAACGCAATTTTTGTTGCAAGTAATGCATTTGAAGCATATTTAATAAGTTCAGAACTTTCTAAGTTGGTGATGAGGCATCGTGTTCCTTTTGTAAGAAGTTTCTTGTATAAACTTTTAACGCGATTTCCTGCTTCCTTATCTTCACAGCCCAAAATGATTCGGTCAGCTTTCAAGAAATCTTCAACGCTTGATCCTTCGCGCAAAAATTCTGGATTGGAAACGATATCAAATGAGAGCGGATCAGCACCTTTTTCAATTAATTTTGATTTGGCATATGAGCAGGTGCCAACCGGAACAGTACTTTTAATACAGATGATTTTTTTCTTATTGAGTGCTTGAGAAATGTCGCCAAGCGTTGCTTCAAGGGCGGTTAAATCAGCTTGTCCTGAGTCGGACATGGGTGTTCCAACGGCAACATATAAAATGTCTGCATTGCGCATGGCGTTGATACAGTCAGTACTGAAGGTAATTTTCTTTTGTTTCATTAATGGTTCAGCTAATTCTTTAAGGCCCGGCTCATAAATCGGAATCTCTAAACGATTAAGTTTTTCGATTTTTTCTTTATCAATATCAATACAGGTGACTTTATGGCCAAGTTGTGCAAGACCCACGCCGGTTACTAAGCCGACGTATCCTGTGCCGATCATGCATATTTTTTCACAATCGGTTGCATATAAAGAAAGGTTTGAGAGCAATAATAAACAGAAAAACTTTTTCATGAAACTCCTTTTTGTAGTGTTGAAAACGGTTATAATCTAGTATAAAACAATCTCTTTTGCAACAATGTGTGGTATACTCTAAAAGAGTGGTAATGAGTTGAAGGATGATAAATGAAAAAACAGTTTTTTATCATTAGTTTATTAGTAGTTCTTGCTTTTGTTGGTATTGTCTTTAAGTATCCATGGTTAGTTGGTTTTGGTTCTCGTCCAACGGTGTGCATTGGACCTCACTGTGGCATTTCTTCGGAAAGTGTGGAGGTCCTTGAAGATGAACTTGGTTTGTATGAGCGGTGGCGAGCTCGGTCGCAAGAAGAGCGTGTTGCATTTTATTCAAAGTTTTCTCGATTTTCTAATGAGTTGATTGCACGAGAAGGGGTGCTTGTAACGCGGCCAAAAGCGCGTGCAACCATTTTAGTTATGCATGGTTATGCTTCAAATAAAGTTGATATGGGTATTTTGCGATTACTCTTTTCTCCTTATAATATTCTTCTATTTGATTTTCGTGCACATGGTGAAAATACTGAGGGTCAATTAAGTACTCTTGGATATGATGAAGTGCATGATGTCTTAGCGGCAGTAGATTTTCTGCGGTCGCATTTAAAAACTAAAGATTTGCCCATTGTTGGTTACGGTTTTTCTATGGGAGCGGTAACTGCTATTGAAGCTCAAGCGCGGGATGGCAATTTATTTGATGCCTTAATCCTTGATTGTCC
Source organism: uncultured Pseudomonadota bacterium (assembly GCA_964444435.1). Classification (GTDB taxonomy): domain Bacteria; phylum Babelota; class Babeliae; order Babelales; family UBA12409; genus UBA12409. The sequence goes on from CAYUHH010000015.1 coordinate 4,512, forward strand.
GTTTGATTCAACTGATGGATTGCTTGAACGGGGGTTAGATAAATTTTTTGGCAAGGTAAATATTCCGTTGATTGGGGAGTTTGAGATTCCTGGCCGTTCATTTTTGAAACGTTATGCTATGAATCCATATGTACAACCGATTATTCTTTTTTTATTGCGTTTGTTTGCCGGGATGGATTCGACAAGAATTCCGACGATCCCTAAGCGAGTTCAGCCAATCGTTTCAGCACAAAAACTAACGCTTCCTACCCAGTTTATTCATTGCTTTGCCGATGAGCATGTGCCTGTTGATGGCGTATTGAAAGTTTATCAAAGTGTTCCTCAATACAAACGATTGTGGTTAACAAAGGGCTCGCGTCATTTTGGTTCTCTTTTTTATAATCCCGAACTTTATCAACAGATGGTGGCGAATTTTATTGAGAAAGTTCTAAGCAAAACATTTGATAAAGAACGATTGGAACGTATTATTTCTGATGTAAATCGTCATGAATTGGAACAGATGCATTCGCGTCTTTATAATTATCCCCTGCCGAATAGTGTCGTTGATTTAATTTATCAATCCTAAAATTACTTTTAAAGAAGGTTTAGGCTTCTCTAAATTTAATATTATTGCAAACTGAATAGATACTTTGGTATCTTGTAAAAAAGGATGCGATGGAGAGATGGGGTTTGTGATGAAGAAAATTGGAATAATTTGTGTAGTATTATTGAGCGTCTTATTCGTTCACGCAAAATATGAGAAAATTAGATCTGCCTCGAAATTTTACAAGTATTTGGAGCCAAGTCTTAAGGATCAATTAACATTAGCTGTTGCCTTATTTTATGATAAATCAGAAGGAAAGGTTCCAAAAGGGTTAGATAAAGAGCAACGTCAAATTGCGCGTGATTATCATAAAGAAATTAAGAAGAGAATCAAAGAGCAAACATCTGCCTTTAAAAATACATCAAAAGCATTTAAAGAGGTTGATTTTCTTTCGGTTGATTTAGGTGATAACAATAACATTCAATTGCGTGATGCGTATAGTGTTTCATATTATCCAACATTAAAATTTTTCAAAAAAGGTGCGCCTGTTCTTATTAATAATAAAGCGCTTGAGTTGCATGGTGATTTTGGACAAGGAATGATTTTTGAAGAACCAGAAATTTCCCAATTCGTTCGTTCTCATTTTGGCCAAGATATTGATATGGTAATTAAAGCAAAGGCAAAGGCAAAATGGGAACTAGAAAAACGTCGTGCATCAGCTCCTAAATATTATAACTACGGTCCATACTGGGGTTGGGGCGGCTACGGCGGCTGGGGCTGGGGAGGCTACGGCGGCTGGGGCTACGGTGGCAGACGTGGTTGTTGCTAGTAAAACTTTTAACACAATAAAAAGTGAGCCTGATGGCTCGCTTTTTATTGGTTTTGATTTTCTTTTAATTTAATCAGCAATCGTGTTATGAGCAAGTCTTTTTTTGTGTTTGTTTTTACTCATGGTAATCTGTTAAAAAACGTTAGAAAATAAGGTTCTGCAATGGCAATTACCATATCACTTTCACAAAAAGAATTACTTAGACATTCATCATCTGTTTATGCAATGGGAGTTGAAGAAGGTTTTAAGGTTAAAAAATTATCTTCAGAAATTTTAAAATTATTTCCAAAACTAGAAGAATATTGTAAAGAGCATAATTTTTCAGGAAAAGCACAGACAATTATTTCCGTTCCTGTTTTACGTGAAAAAAAACTTTGTTATATCGTTCTCGTAGGATTAGGAAAGAAAAAAACAGTATGTGATGTTGAATTCTATCGTCGTGCGGTTGCAAAACTTATACGTTTTGTACAAGGAATTAAAGCGTCACAGGTTTCATTTTTAATGCCGTACGGGAAATTGTTTGGTGTTTGTGATGAAAAAGTAGTGTATGAAGCGACAATAATGAGCAGTATGACCGATTATGTGTTTGATACATTTAAAGAGCAATCACGGGGTGAGTTAAAAATTTCGTTACAATTAGTTTTACAGGATCAAGATTTTGTTGCATGCAAAAAGTCTGTGGACAAAGGAGCTGTTGTTTCCGGTGCGGTTAATAATGCTCGTCAGTGGGTGAATTTGCCGGCAAATATTTTGCGTCCCGATGAACTTGCGGGACAGGCGAAGCAGATTGCAAAAGATCACGGATTGCAATGTACGATCTTCAACGAGAAAAAAATTAATGAACTAGGAATGGGTGGTCTCGCTGCAGTTTCAAGTGGATCTGAGCAAGAGTGTCGTTTTGTGATTTTGGAATATAAGTCTAAAAAGAAAAATTCGCCAATAATTGGTTTTGTTGGAAAAGGCATTACGTATGATTCTGGTGGATTGAGTTTAAAGACTCCATCAAAATATATGGAGACGATGAAAGAAGATATGGCGGGGAGTGCTGCTGTTATTGGTGCAATGAAAGCTTTAGCGCAATTAAAGCCGGATGTGAATATTGTGGCAATTACTCCGTTAGCTGAAAATTTGCCAAGTGGTGTTGCTGCAAAGCCGGGCGATATTATTCGTATGTATAATGGCAAGACGGTTGAAATAAAAAATACTGATGCTGAAGGACGATTAGTTTTAGCTGATGCGCTTTCATATATGGCTGAAAAATATAAACCTGAGATGATGATTGACTTAGCAACGTTAACAGGCGCATGTCAGCATGCATTAGGGCCTTTTTTTAGTGGCTTATTTGGTGTTGATGAGACAGTTATTAATAAAGTTGAAAAGGCTTCGCAGGAATCAGGCGATGCTGTGTGGCGCTTGCCGTTAAGTTATGATTATGAATCAGCAATGGATTGTCCTGTTGCAGATTTGTGTAATATTGCAAGTCCTAAGTTTATGGCAGGAGCAACAACAGCGGCAGTTTTTTTGAAGCATTTTGTTTCAGATATTCCATGGGCTCATGTTGATATTGCAGGAACCGCGTTTAATGTTCCTAATGTTCCGTATCAAAGACCTGAGACTGCAACAGGAGTTGGAGTTCGTTTGTTAGTTGATCTTGCATTAAACTGGTCTAAATAAGGAATGGGGGCTGTGTCTTAACATGGTATAAGATTGCTTCGATTTCTTCCGGCGTTTTGTCAGCCCAAAAATTTGAAAAGTTATAAGAATACGTTATGTGTGTTAAAAATAGTAACACAATCATGAGTATTTTGTTCATGAATCCCCCTTTGCATGTAATCCCTAATTAGAAATGTACAACAAAGTGGTTTTCTTTCACAAGGATTGCGAGTTTTATGAATCTTAAGAGTAAACGTATTGGTATTTGGGGTTTAGGAGTTGGAGGTAAAGCCATTGTTGAATTTCTTGTGAATCATGATGGCTGTGAACTTTTTGTCTTCGATAAAAAAGCTTTGTCTGCGCAAGAGTACATATTTTTAAAGAAAAATAAGGCCTGTCAGATTAATGATCTTCAGTATTTTCTTGATCATTGTGATTTTGTTTTTCCGAGTGCGGGAATTGATTTGAGGTTATATCAATCATATAAACCAAAATTTTTAGCTGAACTCGATTTATTTCAAAAGTATTTTAAAAAACCGGTTATTGCGATAACCGGAACATTGGGAAAAACGACGGTAACCATAATTCTTGCTCAGATTTTAGAGAGCGCCGGGAAAAAAGTTGTTGTCGGTGGGAATATTGGTGTTGGCTTGTGTTCGTTGCTCAGTCATGATGATGAAATTGATTATGCGGTCATTGAAGTTTCAAGTTTTCAGCTTGAGCTTTGTAAAAGATTTGCCCCAAGGTTTTCTGTGTGGACGAATTTTTTCCCCAACCATCTTGATAGACATTCATCGTTAAAGGAATATTTTTTGGCAAAATGTAACATTGTCCGTTATCAGCAAGAGCGTGATACTGCTTGTGTTCCTGAGGCAATGTTAGATGCGATAAGAAATGAATCTTTATATTTGCATCGGTGGCGTGCCATTCCCGAGGAAGTGCCAGCGGATCTTGCTTTACATATTCCATCGTTTGGCCTTGCTGAGAACTGGAATATTCTCGCCGTTATCTTGAACGAGTTAAAATTACCGTTTGAATTATTAAAAAAGGTGGGTGATGTAAGTTTGGAGCATCGGGTTGAATTTGTTATACTTGTTAATGGTAGAAGTTTCTATAATGACTCCAAGTCTACCGTTCCCGGAGCAACTCTTTCAGCGATACAACGGTTTACGCAACCTGTTATTTTGTTACTTGGTGGTTTAAGCAAAGGTATTTCTCGGAAACATATGATTGAACAGTTAAAGGGGCGTGTGAAACGGGTTGTTATCTTTGGAAAAGAACGAGAGCAGTTAGCGCGATGGTGTCGACAATATGATATTTTAGTTGACGAGATGCCATCTATGAACGAAGCGGTAGAAAAAGCGTATAACGAGAGCGATGAGGGTGATGTGGTTTTACTTTCTCCAGCAGGTTCAAGCTTTGATTTATTTAAAAATTATCAAGAGCGGGGAACTGTTTTTAAGGAGTTAATTTTTACATTAAAGGATCGATATGAATAGATTGTGGTTGGTGGTATGTTTTGCATCATTGATTTCTGCTTCAAGCGATGTGAAATATGATTTAAAGAACCTCACAGGACAACGTAATGTTGTTTCGATGGTGATAATTGGTTCAGGCCCTGCAGGATGTGCAGCGGCAACGTATGGTGCTCGTGCAGGAATGGATGTTCTTGTTTATGAAGGGCCATTGCCAGGGGGCGCGTTAACTGAGACAGGGTTTGTTGAAAATTGGCCGGGTATTAAGCGGGCAAAGGGCGCAGACATTATGGAAAGTCAGCGTTGTCAAGCGGCTGATGCCGGTGCACGAATCGTTGCTGAAACCGTTTCGGAAGTTAATTTTTCTTCATGGCCATTTAAGCTTAAGACGTATGAAGGTTCAGAGATCAATGCGTTGTCTGTTGTGATTGCAGCAGGTTCTTCGCCACGAAAACTCAATGTTCCCGGTGAAAAAGAATTTTGGGGAATGGGTGTAAGTGTATGTGCAGTGTGTGATGCGCCTTTTTATGAAGATCGTGAAGTAATTGTTATTGGAGGTGGCGATAGCGCCGTCGAACAGGTAATTCAATTGTCACCTTATGCAAAGAAAGTTACACAGTTTGTCCGTCGTGATGCAATGCGTGCATCTGTGGCAATGCAAAATAAGTTGCGAAATATTAAAAATGTTTCGGTTGAATACTTAAAAGATATTGCACGTATTCATGGTGATGATACCGGTGTTACAGCAGTTGACGCATATGACAAAAAAACCAAAAAAATTGAACGTCGAAATGTTGAAGGTGTTTTTTTAGCGATTGGGCATTCGGCGTGCACTCAAATTTTTGCAGATGAGATTCAATTAGAGAAAGATGGAAGCGTTAAAGTTTTGGGTCGGTCACAATGTACATCTATGCCGGGTGTTTTTGCAGCAGGTGATGTTGCAGATAATGTTTATCGTCAAGCAGGGGTAGCGGCTGGTGATGGATCTAAAGCCGAACGTGATGTTGAACATTTCTTAGGCGATCTTGGTTTAACTCCAACTGTTATCCGGTCATTGCGTGATGGAACACGTAAGGTTTCTGGATTAAAGTTTTATTTAAATTAGATAATTGATTGTTTAGATATGAGCATAACGCCTCGCATAACGCGAGGTGTTAACTACGTTAGATGGTGATGATTGGGCTATAATATTATCGGTAAATTGGTCAATGACTTCAGCTTCTTCATCGCTAAAAAATTTATGTTGGATTATTTTTATATCATCAGAGAGTTTATCAAAAGTTGGATCTATTATTAAGCGAGATTCTTTTGGTACTAGGTTTGCCCATTTCATTAATTTTATTATGCTGCATATTAAATAAGAATAGATGGTGGTTGATATTTTTGAGCCCAATTTGTCTTTTATATGGGGGATCAATACGGAGGATGTAGTGGGCATTCCAAAAGGACCAGCTGCATAAGATAGGCGTTTAGCTAGACTAGTTTTTATAAGAATTTGAAGGAGGATACCTTTTTCAATTTTTTTGGGAAGTTTAGGGGTGTGTTTCATTGTTAAATTATAGGTATTAAGAACTTCTTGTAACCACTCTTCAATATGTGTCATAAAAATTGATTTATTTCCTTTTATAATTAGAGCTTATCCGAAAATTAATTAAAAACTAGAAGGCCTCTAAAAAACAGGCTA
>CAYUHH010000016.1:0-7686 GCA_964444435.1 uncultured Pseudomonadota bacterium
AAAAACTGTTGAAAAAGTAAAAGAAACAGTATCTGTTGAAGAAGAAGCGACGCAAGTTATGAAGAAAGCTGAGGCAGAAGTTGCTGCTGAACGCTATGCTATTTTCAAAACAGGGGGAAAACAGTATCAAGCTCTCGAAGGTAAAACTATTGCCATCGAAAAGGTTGATGGTGAGACTGGTGATAAAGTAGAGTTTAACGAAGTTCTCTTTAGAAAATCAGGCGATGGAAAGTTTGAGATTGGCAAACCGTTTCTTGAAGGTGTAGTTATCAAGGCTTCCGTTGTTAAGCAAGATAAAGGCCCTAAACTGGTGGTTTTTAAATTTAAACGACGTAAAAAGTCACGCGTTAAGAAAGGTCATCGTCAGCCACTTACAGTTGTACGTATTGAAGAAATCTAGCGCAAAATTTTAAATGGATGTAGGGGAGAGTTTGTAAAAACCCTCTCCTTTTTTTTGTGATGTTTAGATTAAATGCTTTTTGTGTAAGTTTGTCGTTACAATGAAACGTGTAACTTATAAGTTATAATGACGTAAACTTTTTAAAATCTTTTATTTTATTGCTAACTTTTTTTAAACTGTTTTTAGGGATAGACGGGGAATGGGATGGTTAGCCGTATCATTTATTTTTCAATTATATTATTTTTTAGTTCTTTATTATTAATTCCATAGTTCAAGAAAGTTTAATTCATACAACACCAAAAAGACTCGGCTTTTTTGCTGAGTCTTTTTTCTTGTGAATGAGAACGTTTTACTTACTTAATTTTCCTATATTTTTATTTTCGCCGGCGAAGTAGAGAATGTCATGTTCTTGAATGACTGTTTCAGGCGTTGGGATAAGAGTTTCTTGTTCACGTTTAATCGCAATGCAGATGATGGTCAATATTGAGTAAAATTGAAGCTCTTCAATCGTTTTATCAACAAATTCGTGAGGAGCATTGATTGCTGCAATGATAAATCCGGGGCTGATATGGGTGACATCCATAAATGGAGAACTCATATTATCTGCAAGTTTAATTGCGGCTTCTTGTTCAGGAAGAATTACTTGATTTGCACCAACTAATTCTAAAATATCTCGTTGAATTGCGCTGACGGAACGAACAATAACTCGATCAATGCTGAGATCTTTTTTAAGAATACGGGTGAGCAAAACTGAATGGGCAAAATTTTTGCCGATAGCGATAACAACGGTGTCCATTTCTTCAATGCCAATTGCTTTGAGCGACTCTTCATCAATCATATTCATTACAATAGCTTGTGTGACATGATCTTTTATGAGTTCTACGCGTTCTTTATCTTTGTCGACCGCAAGGACATCAATGCCATTTTCTGTCAGACTTTTGGCGAGTTGTAATCCAAATCTACCTAAACCAATGATACAAAATTTCATTTTCTTCCTTGTTTATTTTTTAACTTAACATAATGCGTTCTTCAGGATATGAAAAATCCTTTTCATCGGCTGTTTTTACAAATGCAAGAATAAGCGTGAGTGATCCAATACGTCCTGCGATCATGGTGGACATGATGAATAGTTTTCCGACTGTAGTAAGAAGCGGCGTTATTCCTGAGGTAATGCCGAGGACTGCAAATGACGAAACTGTCTCAAAGAATACTTCTAGGAAGGAAAAATTCTTTTCCGTGATTAAAAGTAAAAAGGTAACGAGAGCAATCCAGGCAAGAGCGATTGTGATGATTGCCATGGCGCGATAAACTTGTATTTGTTTTATTTTGCGATTTTTAATGAATACGGAATTTTTTCCGGTAACAATTGCTCGAGCGGTTGCAAGAAAGATAGCAAACGTTGTTGTTTTAATACCACTACCCGTTGAACCGGGAGACGATCCGATAAAGCTAATACACATAATCATAAAGATCGTTGCGAGTTGAAGATTATTAAAGTTTACCGTTAAGTAACCGGTGCTTCGGACGCACATGCTATTAAAGAATGCATTAAGCATTTGATAAGGCAATGTCATATGTGCGAACGTATTATTATGTTCCAAAATCCAAAAGAGAATAGTGCTGATAGCGATAATTGCGAATGTTGTCCAAAGAACAATGCGTGTATGAAGGTTAATTTTACGGGGAAATTTAGGGTAAAAAATATAATGAAGTAATTCATAAATGACAAGAAAACCAAGCCCGCCCAAAAAAGCTAAAAAGGATGTTGTTAAAAGCATTATTGGATTATATGCAAAATCTGCCATTCCGTTAGTAAACAGTGTTACTCCTGCATTACAAAATGATGAAACAGCATGAAAAATTGATTTAAAGATGGCTTCTTGTAGTGGAAATTTTTGGTAAATTGATCCAAATGTGATCAATGCTCCAATTGTTTCGCATGTGAAGGTAACGCCGATAATAAATTTAAGAATATGTTTAATATCGTTGATGCTGCCAACCTCTAAGACTTCTGACGCCATTAATTTAGTTGTGAGTCCAATATCGATAAATAATGAAAGGAAAAAAAGTGTCATTGTAATGAGTCCCAGTCCTCCAATTTGAACGAGGATTAGGATAACGAGGTGTCCTATTGATGTGAAACTAGATATTGGAATTGTCAAAAGACCGGTAACGGTTGTTGCGCTTGTAGCGGTAAAGAAAAGGTCGAGCCAACCCATAGGCGTTGCTTGGCAAAAAGGAAGCTTTAATAAAAGTGTGCCAATTATAACGGTGATCAAAAATGACGCCAAAATAATGCGGCCAGGGTAACGGTGAATAAGCCGTTTTGCCATTGAAAGATCCTCTCTAGTTTCGATATTACTTAAGAATTACCATACAAAGGAGAATGAGTAATGTAAATGTTAGAAAAAGGTAATTGAAATAACGGTCGATAAGATGTTCGATATGTTTTCCATAGCGTTTAATGAGAAAGGCTACTAAAAAGAATCGAGTTCCTCGACCAATAAAAGAATATATAATAAATGGGATGAGTGGCAGTTTACAAAAACCGGCACTCAACGTGATAATTTTATACGGAAAGGGTGTAAAGCCTGCAAAAAGAACTGCAATCGTTTCATAGTTCCGATAAATATCGGAGATTTTGTTGAAAATTTCCATTGAAGAAAAGGTCGTGATAATTTTTAGTCCCAAAGAATTAAAGAGTAATGCGCCAATTGTATAAGCAACAATGCCACCAATTACAGATGAAATTGTTGCGAGAAGGGCATAAAAATATGCGCGATCTTGTCTTTTTACACAGAACATAATCAAAATTGGATCAACCGGCACAAAAAAGATTGCTTCAATAAAAAAAAGTGCGGCAAAAACAATAGATGATAAGGGGTGGTACACATACGGTATCAATGAATTATAGAGTCGTTTTATCACTGCTAATTTTCTTCGTTATGATGATAATTTTTCTTTGATAATCGTTTCTATTTTTTCGAAAGGAATACGATCTTGTTTCATCGTATCACGATCGCGAACCGTTATCATCTTATCATTAACACTATCGAAATCATATGTGAAGCAGAGAGGTGTTCCAATTTCATCTTGACGACGATATCGTTTGCCAATTGAACCGGTTGTATCAAATTGAACCGAATATCCTTTTTTCTTGAGTTCTTCAAAAAGAGGATAAGAGTTATCATTTAATTTTTTAGTAAGTGGTAATATTGCGGCAGAAATTGGAGAAATTACTGGATTAAGTTTCAAGACTACTCGTTTTTCACCGTCAACTTCGTCTTCGCAGTATGCGTTGCACAAGAGTGCGAGCATTAATCTGTCGGAGCCAACTGAACATTCAACGACATGAGGGATATACGATTTTTTTGTTGTATCATCAAAGACAGCAAGATCCTTTTTAGAAAATTTAATGTGCTGAGAAAGATCGAAGTTTCCCCGATTGGCGATACCTTCAAGCTCTTTCCATCCAAATGGAAAGTTGTACTCAACGTCAGTACACTCTTTTGAATAGTGTGCTAATTCATCCGCCTCATGCGCTCTGAAGCGAATGCTCTCCATATTAAAACCAAGCTGTTTATAAAAAATTTCTCTTTGACCGAGCCAATAATGGAAATCTGGCGAAGCTTGCTCAGGTTTGCAAAACCACTCCATTTCCATTTGTTCAAATTCGCGTGTGCGAAACAAGAATTGTTTGGGTGTGATTTCATTTCTAAATGATTTTCCAATTTGTGCGATGCCAAATGGTACTTTTACACGATATGATGAGAGAATATTTTTAAAATTAATAAAGATTGATTGTGCGGTTTCTGGTCGCAAATATGCGATTGATGATGCATCTTCCATTGCACCCATGTTCGTTTTGAACATGAGATTAAATTTACGAGCTTTTGTCCATTCAGTTTTTCCACATGAAGGACATGCTTTTGTCAGATCTAATTCATCAGCACGAAAACGTTTTTTGCAATTTAGACAGTCGACCATTGGATCAGAAAAATTTTCAATGTGGCCAGAAGCTTCCCAAACTGCGGAAGGTCCTAAAAGTGATCCTTCAAAAAAGACAATATTTTTACCCGTCTTTGTAAGGGATTGTTTCCAATAATTTCTAATATTTTCTTTCATAAGTGAACCGAGCGGCCCAAAATCATAAACGCCGTTTAAGCCGCCATAAATATCAGCTGAAGGATAAATAAAACCACAACGTTTACAAAGAGCGACAATTGTTTCCAGCGTAACCACAAAAATCCTTATTAATTTTATCTTAAATTAATGCGTATCGTACTTATTATACCGTGTTGTATAACAATTGCCACAAACCATATAAACGTTCCGTTTGATCGACTAGCAATCGTGCTGGATCCGGCAAACATGCTGTTTGATCGCGTCGTACAATAATTATGACGTGTGTCATAATTATTAAGATCCATTTACAGATACGGCGATTGAATTACATAAACGAATAAGTGATGATCATGAAATCTTGGGTAAGGGCCATTTGCAGTTTCGGCTCCTTTTGTAGGTAAAAGATTTGGATGGGCTGGAGCAATTGGGCTTGGATCTTATTTTTTTTATAAAAAAGTTTTTAATTAAAAATGCACTAACCTTAATTTTAAAAGTCACTCGTTTAGTATAATGAGTGACTTTTTTTATTTAGATGAATGCTGTATTTTTTATAAGATTGTTTTTTCTTGTACGTGGTATTTTTAGATAGATTCTGTACACTGTATAAATGTGGTAATTGATTCATTTTAATTAAGGGTGCATATGAATTCATCGTTATTTTCTCGACTTTTATTTATAACGATTATTATTGGTTTTGGGTACGGAGGATATCGTTTATATCAAAAACAACGCGTGATGGATGCATTAATAGAGCATTTAAACAATGAATCACAAGAACCCGTTGCGACAATTAAGCGTGATGTTATTGAAAAGGTTGTCAGTCCTGAGCGGCTATGGTCAAAGGTTCAGTCTGAAGTGAAGAATACGGTTGTTCAGGTATTCGTTCAAGTCGCTAAATTTAATTGGTTGCAACCATACGCGACACCTGCTCAAGGTGAGAGCGCGGGAACAGCATTTTTTATTGATGATCAAGGATATTTAATTACGAATGCGCATGTAATTTCACAAGCTCAATCTGTTGCCATACAAATTCCAATTTTTGGAAAAGAACGATTGGGTGTTGATATTATTGGCGTTTGTTTTGATCGTGATATTGCCTTGTTGCGTTTAAGGCATTCTGGTCGCATTCGTATGCGTGAAACACTTGGAAAAATTCCGCGCTTAAGGCTTGGTGATTCAAATCAGGTAAGTCGTAGTGATGAAGTAATGACATTAGGTTTTCCTTTGGGCCAACAATCTCTTAAAAGTACGGTTGGCGTGGTAAGTGGTCGTGAAAGTCTTGATTTTCGTCAGTATATTCAGATTGACGCCGCTATTAATCCGGGTAATTCAGGTGGTCCATCGCTTGATTACAATGGTGAAGTTGTTGGTATTAATAGTGCCTCTATTCCAGGCGCTCAAAATGTTGGATATATTATTCCGGTTAATGAACTTAAAATTATTTTGGATGATCTTTACAAGAAAGAGCATCTAGACGATAAAATTTTGAGGAAGCCATATCTTGGCATTCTTTATAATGCATCGACACCAGCTTTGAGCAAGTATCTTGGTAATCCTCCGGGTGGTGTGTATGTTTCAGAAGTTTATAAAAATAGCATTCTTGACAAAGCAGGTGTTAAAAAAGGCGATGTGCTTTTTGAGATTAATGGCAAAAAGTTAGATCTTTTTGGTCAAATTAGTGTGACGTGGTTAGAGGATAAAATTTCTGTTGAAGATTATATTTTCTATCTCAAATACGGTCAGCAAATTACATTAAAAATTTATCGTAAAGGTGAGCCGTTAGAGGTTAAATTGAACTTTGAACATTCAGAGTTGCCTCCTGTTCGAACAGTTTATGCAGACTTTGAAGATGTTGAATATGAAGTTGTCGGTGGCATGGTTGTTATGGAATTAAGAAATAATCATATTCCATTATTGCTTAATATGATGCCAACGTTGATTCAGTATGGTGAATCGAAGAATCAATTGAAATCTTCTTTGATAATTACCCATGTATTTCCTGGCTCAGCAGCACAACGTTCACGGGTTATTGGTTCCGGGATGCGGTTAAAAGAAGTAAATGGTATTAAAATGAGTACGTTGGCTGATTTTAGAAAGGCTGTTCTTAAGAGTGGCCAAAATTCCTTCATGAAAATAAGAACGAAGGAAGGTATCGTTGCAGTGTTTCCCCTTATGGAAGTATTGCGTGATGAGCCACGTTTATCAGCAATTTATCATTACCCAATTTCGGAAACAATCAAAGAATTAATGATGATGAAACAATATGACGATAAAAAAAAGGCTCGACCTGTTGCTTCAGCAGCAACAGCCCCAGTTCAGCCGTAATCAAATAACAAGTTTAATTATGCAAGGCAAGGTCACCGTCGATGGAAAGACGGTGACTAAGGCCGGTACGATGGTTGCAGAAGCTGCAATTATTGAGTGCGATGCAACGCAGCCAAAGTTTGTATGTCGTGCGGGTTTTAAACTTGAGCATGCATTGCAAGAATTTAAGGTCGATGTAAAAGATAAGGTTATTTTGGATGCGGGTCTTTCAACGGGTGGTTTTACTGATTGTTTATTGCAGTTAGGTGCAAAAAAAGTTTATGGCGTTGATGTTGGATATGGTCAAGTTCATGAAAAGATTCGTGCTGATGGTCGTGTTGAAATTTTTGAGCGGACAAATTTGCGCCATTTAGAACTTTTACCTGAATTAGTTGACTTGGTAACATTAGATTTGTCTTTTATTTCTGTTTTAAAAGTAATGCCAGCAGTAAAAAGATTGATGAAGCCTCATGCTCAATTAGTCGTTTTGATTAAACCGCAATTTGAGGCAGAACGAAGAGATGTAGGCAGGGGTGGCATTATTAAAGATTCTGCAATTCATGACCGGGTTGTTAAAGAAGTAACAAAAGGGATTGAGTTGTACGGTTTCACCTGTCAGGGGGTTATCGAGTCGCCAATTTTAGGTGGGGCTGGAAATAAAGAGTTTTTAGGGTATTTTATTTAACATTTTTAAAAAAATATAAAGGTATATGAATAAGATTTATTTTTTACTCATCAGCTTGTTGTGTCTCAACAGCCAGTAAAGCATCATGCATATTTTCTACATAAAAAGGAGTAATAGCCGGAAAATCTTTTAAAATTTTCTCTGAATATTTATAGTCTCTTACCAAGGCAAT
>CAYUHH010000016.1:7696-10649 GCA_964444435.1 uncultured Pseudomonadota bacterium
TCTTTACTCTGGCGGAGAAGTTGTTGAAGGGACCATTCATTTTTATCCCTGGGCACCTACGATTGTAGAGGGGCGTGATCGTTATAATTTATCAGGAGTTTTTGATGAAGGATTATATGCTCATGATCGTTTGGGGCGTGCAGTAATAAGTAGCGGCCATATGAAAGATATAAGTGAATATCGTGAATACGCGTATATTCCTAAATATTTTCCTATTAAATTTTTTCATGATGATCGTGGCCAAGTTATTTATGGTTTCGTTGAGATCGGAATAAAAGGGACCGTGTTTAAATTAAAGTTGATTTGTACCCAGCGCATTATGACAGGGTATGGTTTTTCTTCACCTGGATTTTATTTGGAGCGGTTGATGTATTTCTTGCGGGTGGAAGAGCCTCAAATTCCTATGGATTAAATTAGCTTATTTATATAATAAACTTAGTTTTTTTATTTGAGATATATAAATTTCTTTATTTTAAAGAAGATTTAAATATAGACTTTTACTAAAGATCAGGGGGATCTATGAAGGTAAAAGTCTATGTTTTTTCTCTTTGTTTGATAGGGGTTATGGGGGCGCAACAGGTATCAAATCAGGTTATTTGGCAAAAGATTCAACGCGCAAAACTTACGCAAGGATTTATTGATAAACACAATGTGAGTCTTAAGCAGTTAGAAGGAGTTTATGAGGGGCAAACGCCGCTTACCTTTGTGATAAAAGAAAAGATGCCTCATACCTTTAATTTATTACTTGATGCAGGCGTAAATGTTCGGCAGCAAGCTGATGGTGCGATTCCAATAGAAACGGCGGTGGCGCATGGAACTGTTCCTATGGTGCGTGCGTTATTAGAAAAAGGGGCGTCTCTTTCTTCCCAGGTTTGCCGTTTGGCTTCACAGCACGAAGATATGTTAAAGTTTTTTGATGAACTGTTACATGAAATTAAACTTGGCGGTCGTCGTGATAGAAAAAATAAGTTTGCATTCTCTCGTTCGGATGTTGATATGTGTTTAGAAAACATGTTGTTAACTGTTGAATCCACAAAGGATTTACAGCGAGTATTAGAGCTGGGAGCGCGTACAGATTATCGTGATGAAGCGGAAGATACGGCCCTTGATTATGCTGTGCAAGCATGCCGTGATCAGAATGCTAAAATTCTTTTGAGTCAAGCTTCTCCCGAACCCCGAAAAGATAGTATTGATGCTGCGGCAAAAAAATGTGAAGAAAATTTTTCTGGAATGCCTAATTCATGTTGTCGTACTATTGATGTTATTTTAACAGGCGAAGATCGTTCAACGGCATATCAACACTTACTTAACCTTATTCAACACCACGATTTAAGCACATCATTTTTGAAAGAAAACTTTGCCGGTTTAAATGGTCTTGATATCAATCGAGTATTTAAAGCATTGAAAAATGAGGATGCACTTTCATTTGCCGTTCGTCAGTGCGATAAAGATGCCATAAAACTTCTTTTGAAATATGGAGCTTCAAATATTCGATATGCTTTTTCTCTTGCTTTAAAATCATGTCCGCAATCCATTATTCGATTATTGATGGATCATGGGGCAAAGTTATATCGAGCGGATAAACCTCTTCAACAAATTATTCAGTTTAATCCCCATGCAAAAAAACTTATTGCATGGCTTGCGCCTGATGTTTCAATGCGTACTCGTCAAGAAACATTAGTTTTTTCTTGTCTTCAGGGAAATGCGCCAATTGTAGAAATACTGGTTCAGCATGGTGCCAATATTGATAGCTCTGACAAAAGAGGAAATAAGCCGCTATGGAATGCCTTATTAAGTCAGAAAAAGGAAATGGTAAAGTTGCTGATTGATTATGGGGTTAAAAATGATCTTACAGCAAAACAGATGAGCTACGCGCAGACATTTTTCCCTGCGGGATATCAGCTTGTTGCTGGAGTGAAGTAAGTTGATCTTGAATTTTATAAAGTTGTTTTTTCACCATGTGATCTTTTGAAATTTTCGAAATACTATAAATTGGGCCAAGAAGATATGTGAGCGCATCTTCTTGGCTCACTTTTTTGTGATATTTTTCTTTTACTTTTAGGAATTCATTTTTAAGTTGACTTAAATGGGGGGTGTTTTTTTTAATTTCAAGAATATATTGAAGTTGGTTTTCGGTTTTGACAAATAGTTGTTCTGTTTCAGGATCCGATGGCTGATTTGATGAAGAGGTTACTTGTGCATGGTTTTGATAAATCAATCGAATGAGTACAATCAAGGTGAATGCAAAAATAAAGTCACGTAATATATTATTGTTTTTAAACATAGTGTTTTTAGAGTAACACTATGTTTAAAGGCTTTCAAACGTTCAGTTTAATCGACCACCCTCCAGTTGGATCGCCCAGCATCCTGCTGGGCCCGGCAAACATGCTGTTTGATCGCGTGACAAAAGATTTTTGCTACAGCAAAAATCTTAGGAGCAATTCCTGCGCCTAAAAGTAAAATGTAATTTGTTAATTTATGGTAATGCGCAGGAAGCGAAAAAAGGGTTATTCAAAGGTGCATAAGATAACCATTCTATGTTGCTATATTTATCTTTTTGATTTTTTAATTATACTTAATAGTAGATAGAGTGCGCTTGTAGCTCAATTGGATAGAGTACCGGACTTCGAATCCGTAGGTTGCAGGTTCGAGTCCTGCCAGGCGCACCACCAGCATCCTGCTGGACCGGGTAGAGATCATCGTGGCAAGAATAAGAAGTTGTCCTGAGTAGTATGAAATGCATATCGAAGAGAGTCACAGTGGCATTGAAAGTTGTCTTCTGAAGTGCAGATTTATTTTGTTTATCTCGAGTTTGTCGAATACCAGTTTGCAGTTCCCCTTATATCTAGTGCAGTGATAATATATATATATAGACTTTCCTTTTTTCATTTCAGCGGTTAATGTATACCCGCATATGTCACATTTCAACAAGTTCGCATAGGCGATAAGTCTG
>CAYUHH010000017.1:0-10173 GCA_964444435.1 uncultured Pseudomonadota bacterium
ATTTTACCCCAACATGTTTCGCCATTCAATCCCTCTATACTTGTGAATTATTAAATAAAAAAAAGAAATGATTTAAGAACGTCCACCCCCTTAACGAACACTTTAACTTTCTGACTTTTCAGAAGAGTCAGCAAAATTGTCCCTAAATGCATTGTTCCTCTTATATTTTAGATTACAAATATAGTATACCAGACGTGTCAAGCCTATAAGCGCAAAAAAAAGGCGTTTTTCAAGAGTTTTCCTCTTTATCCAAAACTTCAGCATTAACTTCAGCTATGATTACAAGCACCCTTTCAAGCCATTCAATTGCTTGTTTTTTTGTCACCTGACCATAATTAAATTTAATTTGGCTCCCTTCTAAAATCATTTTTTCAATCTCTTGGGCATACGATTTAAAAAAACTCAGGGATTTTATTAATTCAATCCATTGTATATCAGTTAAACCCCGAATGGACTTATCTTTTACGAGCCATGCAGTATAAGATTTTAAAATTGAGATAACTAAAAAAATTCCTTCTTGAGGAGAAATCCGTCCCTGTTTAATACCTACAACCCCTCGCCGAAGCACCCCACTTAAGAGCTCTATGACAGAGGTAGGCGTCGTTTTTTTAAAATAATGCTTGATAAACCACGCACCAAAAGCAATTAAAACCAATGCAAAAAAGACACCCATAATAACAAGTGGAGTTGACCACCATGAAACGTAAGGAGACGCGTAAATTTCTAAATCTAACTGATCAAAAAGTTGCTCCATTATGACCTTTCTTATCTCAATGATGCATGTATCATGCGTCGTTTAAAAAAATCAACCAACTGAAAACAACTATCAGACTGGTAGGAAATATCTATCATATCGATACCCAGACGTAAAAATAATTGATCCTGCTTAATAACACGATTTCGTAAAACATCAGAAACAAAACTTTTCTTTTCTGCCTCAATATATAATGACTCACCCGTCTCAACATCTTCAACCATCAAATAACCAACGGGAGGCAACTCCCGTTCAACAGAATCATAGCAACGAACGGCAACAAGATCCGACCGGACAACTGCAGCGCGAAGTGACTTTTCAAAATTTTCATCAATAAAGTCGGATATTACAAAAACAACCGCATCTTTATACCACTTTTTCGCAACATAATCGAGAACCAATGAAATATCTGTCTGTTTTTTAAGTGATGGCTTAAATTCATATAATTTTTGCAATAAGAAATGTACATGCGTATCAATATTTTTTGCTTCAACAACCAATTCAATTTCATCAGAAAAAAGTAACAATCCCAAACTATCTTTTGCATGACGTGCAGCAAAAGCTAAAATTGTTGCAACTTCCTTAATTTTTTCAAAACGAACTTCTGCTGAACCATAAAAACTGGATCCTGAAACATCAAGAGCAAGAATTACATTTCGATTGCGTTCTTCAAGACACTCTTTTACAAACATCTTGTTCAAACGACTTGAACTTTTCCAATCAATAAAACGAACATCATCTCCAAATTGATACTCTCGTATTTGATGAAACTCTACCCCATACCCACGATGAGCAAAAACATCATCACCAATAAGCGGCCCTTTCATCAAACCCCTTGTCACAATTTCCAACTGCCTAATTTTACGTTGAACTTCAGGTGACAACATATATTTACCAATCCATGTAAAGTTTCAAATCTACAGGCAAATCAATTCTGCCATCTTCTTTTTGATATGTCTCCATTAACGCAACCATCAAACGTGGCAACGCCAATGATGACGCATTCAATGTTGATGCTAATTCAGGCTTTGATGCTACTTCTTTTCGGTAACGAATTTTTCCACGGCGAGCCTGAAACTGCGTACAATCACTACAAGACGAAACTTCGTAATAAGCCTCTTGACCCGGCATCCATACTTCAATATCAAATGTTTTAGCAGAAGGAAAAGACATATCACCTGTAGCAAGTAAACTTATACGATAATGTAAACCTAATTTTTGCAAAATAGTCTCAGCACATGCAACCATACGCTCTAATTCCTCTGAACCTTTTTCAGGTTCTGTGATTGCATATAATTCAACTTTCTCAAACTCGTGTATGCGAATAAGACCACGTTCTTGGGCTCCATACCCACCAGCTTCACGCCTAAAACAACTTGTCCATGAGGTCATTCGAAGTGGCAATTCAGCAACGGGAATAATCGCATTACGATACAAATTTGTAAGATTAACTTCAGCTGTAGGCGTCATATATAAATCTTCATCACGAATCGAATACACATCATCTTTAAATTTAGGAAAATTACTCGCAACTTCTAATGATGCAGCATTAACCATGTACGGGGGAAGAATTGGCTCAAAACCATGGTCAACATTATTTTTTAACATCATGCGCGTCAATGCATAAATCAATCTGACCGCATCACCTTTATACAATGCAAACTGACTCCCTGCCATTCGAGCAGCAGCTTCAAAATCAAACCACCCTAACTCATTTCCCAATTCAACATGATTTTTTATAGGAAAATTAAATGTTGGCTTTTCACCAACAACCTTCACAACTTTATTTTTTTCTTTTCCGCCAACAGGAATACCTGCTTCTGGAATATTTGGACAAAAAAGATACAAACGTTTAAATTCGGCAGCAACTTCTTCAAATTGCTTTTCTTTTTCTTTTAACGCTTTACCAATTTCAATAGATTGTTGACGCACTTCGTCGGTGATGCCACCTTGCGCAGCTTTTGCAAGATCATTTTTTTGCGACCGCAAATCTTCAACCTGCTGCATCAAAGAACGTCGATCTTCATCAAGTTTAAATAACTTTTCAATATCAAATTCAGGATCTTTACTTTTCAAACGCTCAATCAGCTGTTGATCCTTTTGTAACATTCCTAAATCAATCATCAAAGCTCCAATTTAAAGTTTTATTTAAGAATACAAAAAAGATGTAAAAGAGGAAAGGTCAGCACAAGATTATAAAGCAAGCTTATCCATTAAAATCAACCATGAACAAGCTTTTTTAAAATCCCCCGCTCGCTTAAACTCTTTGCTCCACCTTAATATCACATTTTGAATCTCTTGAATGTCTAATCCTAAACTTAAATGATCGGGGGCTTCCCCCATCGTATCCAAAAAATATTTAACAAGCTGATAATAAACCTGCTTACATCCTTGCAAAATAACCTCATTAAAATCAGAGGGGGAAATCCTACAATTCCCCAAAACAATATACGGCATTAACCATTGCGCCATTTTTAAAGCAGAATCCTCGCCCAAAGAACTTGCACCAATCCGTTTTAAAACTTCACCATAATCCTTTTCATCATATAAACATAAATAAAAAATTTTTTGTGCTCTATCTAAATCAATAATACTTGTAAAAACGGCAACTTCCAAAACATCTGCCGGAGTCAACTTCTCTAAACATGAACGTCTATCTTCAATCACGTGATCTCTCAAAAAAACCAACCGTTCTTCACTAATCATTGACCAATTAGAAAATACCATACATATGATCAAATAAAATAAATTTCTCATATTTACCTTTTTAATTTTATCTATCTATTTTCTAAACTATGTTTATGTGTCTTCTTTTTTCAATGATCAAAACGATATTAACAACTTTAAAAAGAAAAAGACCGCGTGAGCGGCCTTTTTACGAGAGCAATATTTTCTAAGCTAGGTTATCAACTTATAGTGAACGAACAACTTGACGCAAGTTTTTACCAGCTTTGAATTTAGGGACATAAATTGCAGGGATATCAATTTTTTCTTTAGTTGCAGGATTAATACCCTTACGTGCAGGACGAAGTGATGTGGAAAATGTTCCAAATCCCGCTAAAGCAACCTTGTCACCTTTTTTAAGCGAACGTTCAACTACTCTTGTTAATGCATCGAGAACACGCGTAACATCTTTTTTACTAAAAGCTGTTTCCTCACTTAACGCATTAATTAAATCTGTTTTATTCATTATTCATAGCTCCTTTCTATTGAGAACACCTTTTAAATAAATACTGCCTTGTTTGACACTACCTCTTTACTACTTTTACCCTTATTAAAATAACTTCTATCTTGCTAGGTATCATATCTCCATTTGTATATTTGTCAAATAGCAATCCTGATTTTATACTAAAAGAAAGCCTGTTTTGGATAGAGTGATTAAATTATGAACAAGAAAAAAAATTATTTTGTCGATACCCATTGTCATTTAAATATTATTGTAAAAAAAGAGTTCGATATTTTACTCACGCATCAAGAAATTGAAGCGGTTCAAAAATTTATTGACGATGCAAAAACTGTAAATGTAAAACAAATAGTAAATGTTGCAACAAGTTTAACCGAAAGCAAAAACTGTATCACCCTTGCAAAACACTACGCGCAACTTTTTGCTGCAATTGGCATTCATCCTAATGATTTAAAAGAAAATTGGAAAAACGATCTCAAAGAAATAATCGCTCTCCTGGATAATAAAAAAGAACGTAAAATTGTTGCCGTTGGCGAAACCGGCATTGATACATATCGCCCTAGATACAACCTAGAAAGGCAACGAGAAAGTTTCATTAAACATATAGAACTGGGACTTGAATACGATCTTCCTATTATTATTCATACGCGTGCAGCGCCTGATGAAACATTAAAAATCTTAAAAACTTTTAAAAACACTTCGATTAAAGGCATTATTCATTGCTTTCCATATGATAAAGATTTTGCAAAACAAGTTATTAATCTTAATTTTAAATTGGGCATTGGAGGAACGGTCACCTATCCTAATAGCAAAATATTACAAGAACTTATCAGAACAATCCCTTTTGAACATATTGTTCTTGAAACTGACGCTCCATTTCTTGCCCCTCAAAAACACCGTGGCAAACAAAATGTGCCCGCTTACATTCCTCTCATTGCAAAATTTATTGCCGAGTTACGCAATGAACCTATATCATTAATAACAGAAAAAACCACAGAAAATGCTCGTCAACTTTTTAAATTACCGTTGCTATAAAAATAAAAAACGATTGGATGTATGAATATACAAATTTTAAGTGCATTTATACTTTATTTCTCAATGTTGTTCTTAATTGCACTGACTTTTTATAAAAAATCAGAAAGCGAACGATCATTTGCATTAGGAAACCGCTCAGCAAATTATTGGGTCACTGCAATTTCAGCACAAGCAAGTGATATGGGCGCCTGGTTATTTCTTGCATATCCCGCGATCATTTATCTTTATGGACTTGCAAAAATCTGGGTAGCAATTGGGCTCGTTTTATTTATGTGGCTTAATTGGCAAATCATTGCACCTCGATTACGCAGACTTACTGCTCAATATAACAGTTTAACGTTATGGACATTCTTTGAACGACGATTTGAAGCACCAAACATTTCTCTTCGCATGCTTAGTTCAATCATTGCACTTTTTTATTTCATTATTTATATATCCACAGGTTTTATGGGCGTTGGACGACTCCTTGAAGCACATTTCCATCTATCTTATGAAATTGGAATTCTAATTGGAGCACTTCTCACAGGAACATACATTCTTATTGGTGGATTTCTTGCCGTTGCCTGGTGCAACTTATTTCAGGGATTCTTTCTTCTGGCAACCCTTATGATTGTTCCTATTGTTGGATACAATGCTATTGGAGGACTTCAAGCTATTAAACTTGCAGCCCTCACCCGTGGATTATCTCTTAATTTTTTTCAGTCATGGAATGATTTACTCACCATTATCTACACATCAATTGGATGGGGTCTCGGATATTTTGGGCAACCACACGTTCTCATTAACTTTATGGGAATTGATAAAGAATCAAATATTAAAAAAGCCAAATATATTGGTTTAAGTTGGCAAATTTTGGCACTAGCCGCCTCAGCAGCTGTCGGTATTATCGGAATTGCCTCATGTCAAAGTCTACAAGAAGCAGAGCACCTTTTTCCTTGCATCGTAGAAAAACTCTTTCATCCATTTATGATCGGACTCATTTTATGCGGCGTCCTCGCAGCAATTCTATCAACCGTTACCATTCAGATTTTGGTTGCAGCATCATCATTTACTGAAGATTTATACAAAACAGTTATTAACAGTCACATCTCTTCACAACACGCAACAAAAATAACACGTCTCACTATCATTGTAATTACCATACTCAGCATTATCACCGCATATCTTGCACACACATCTATTGATCGACTTGTATGGTTTGCATGGTCAGGATTAGGAAGTTCTTTTGGACCACTCGTAATCATGAGTCTCTACAGCAAACGTATCAATTTTCATGGTGCAATGGCTGCAATCATAAGCGGAAGCCTTATCGCCCTCCTCTTTCCCCTCTTTAAAATACAACTTCCAGTCCTCATCGCAGGATTCATTGTCAGTCCACTTTGCGCAATTATTGCTTCATACCTCACATCAAGACCTATTAACAAACGTTCCGTTTGATTGACCAGCAACCACGCTGGACCCGGCAAGCAAGCTGCTTGACCGCGTAACAATTAATTATTCTGCTCCCATCCAGCTTTCAGCTGACTGTAAGCAGAATAATTAATAAATTTTTAAACGATTTCCAACATCGAGCACACCTTCTCCTTATCTTAATATTCACCTCCTGCAACATATTCTGTATTACCCAAGTAAAACTTTAATAGGTAAAGGCAGAAATAGTTCTTAGATTTTTGCTTTCAGCAAAAATCTTGTGTCACACGATCAAACGGAACGTTTGCGGGTCCAACAGACTGCTGGTCAAATCCAACAGAATGTTGTAGTAGCAACAGGGATTAAGCGAGAGGTTGTCTTTTTTTTTGTAATTTGTTGGAAAGATTTTTTTGTTGTGTAATCTGTTGAATCAAATTAAAAAACATTTTCTGATCGCTATATTTTACCACTGCGGCTTCATGGGCTTCTGCAAGAGCAATTGGATAGCCGCCACCTTTTATACATTGATCTTTAATAATAGATTCAATTTGACACAACCGCTCTTCATCACCAACAATCCATGCAGGCAATTCAACACGAACAACTTCATCACCTACATGACAATAAAAAAAATACGGCTTCATCTCAGAAGGATATGCATTACGCAAAGATACCTGTGATTCAAAAATAACCGTTCGCTCATACAATTTTAATTGCTTAAAAAGAAAATCTGCATCAGAAATCATTGATATGCCTTCTGAACTATTTTGTATCTTCAACAGCATGCGAATAAGATTTATAAGATCTTTACTTTTGGGCACGCTAATAAAACCTATTAAAGCAATACGTTCATCATAAAACTTTTGCAAAAGCGCACAATAACGAGGAAGATAATAATCTTGCAACCTTGGCTTATCAACTAAATGCCAAAAAATAAGCGCCCCATCAAAAAAAACAACCAGCTCCTTCTTAAATTTTTTGCGATAGTTAACGGCATACTCTAGTGACTTTTTTAGCTCAAGTTCATTTCGATGCGCATCAATACCATCAACAGAAACTTCGTGATTTTCTCGATAATAAGCAGAAAAAAGAAACGGCTCGGAGAAACGCTCAAATGACGAGGCTTGCTCTCCATAAGAAAAGAAAACACCGCCAACATTAATTAATGCACAACTCGTTTGTTGATGACGATCAGGATAAATTTGTGATCCATCAAGAGCCAAAACATTATATTGAAAAACATTATCATGTAAACCACGAGACATCCCAAGATTTTCAGTCCATTTGGGAATCAACAATGACGTTGATGTTTCTTGCAACGTTTCTTGTAATGATATGTCGTCACATAGCTGTTGCCATAATTTTTCTGCATTTAACAGTTCAGCATCCCTTTGATCAAGGAGAAAAGACTTATTTTTCTCAAGAAGAATCACTAACTGTGAAAAATCTAACATGTAGCCAAAGCGTCGTGTAAAATTCTTAATGGTAATTCAGCACACTGCTTCCGCAAGAAACCTAATTCTATACCAAGCATATTTTGCACATCATCAAAAGTTAATCCTTTTGCAAAATCAACGGATTGACCTATCACATTTTCAAGAAGCATTGCCGCGGAAGCTTGACTGATCATACATCCTGATCCGGTGAATTTCACCTCAACAATTTTTCCATCTTTTATAATTCCACCAATTGCCAAACTATCACCACACGCAACATTAGATCGTTTTGAAGAAAATGTCGGATGCTCAACTTCCCCAAAATACGTCTTATCTCGGACATATTTCATAATACGTTGATCATAAATTTGAAATCTCTTATCCATAAATGCTCTTTTTTATCTTTAATTGTACACAAAATTGATAAACCATTGAATTAACATAATATCACTATTTAAGCTCAAAAAATAAAACTGAAGGATTGCCATGAACAAATTAACTCTTTTTCTCTTTTCTTTCTCATCTCTTTATGCCATGGAAAATCCAAAAGCCCTGATTCCATATGATCCATATCCTGATCCTCTCGTTACTCGAGTCCACATACTCGGCCAATTTGAAAAAGCCCAAGACCTAGCAGAAAGAATAAGAACCCTACGCCAACAACGGGAAGAGCTCGAAGGAAAACCTCCAAGCAGCAAAGAAACAACGCTTGAAATGATTAGCTTGGGCGGAATTGCAGTAGGAACAGGACAAGCATCAAATGAATATCGAAAGCGCATTCCATTGGGAAGTTCATTAGGACTTTATGGCACAGGGGCAGCCCTTACTCTTTATTTAGGAACAAAGGGATATTACAAACTTGAACGTTACTTTGAACACAAAGTAATTGGTAATGGTCTCAAAAATGTAAGAAACGAATTAGATAAAACTCAAGCAGAACTGCAAGAAGCTCTCTTGCTCATGCATGCAATGCAGCAAAGCCAAGCCCAACTTTCCGATAAAGTACATGAAGCAGACGAAAAGTTAGTACTATATCTCGTTAATGTTCGTCAAATTCTGGAGGCACAAAGAAGGCGCATGCCAGAACTTCAAAAACAAAACGAAGCTGCGTCAAAAAAACACTGGTGGTCAAAATCAAAGAAAAAATGATTAAAAAGGGGGAATAAAGGGAAATGAATAAAACAATTTGTTTTTTATGCTTGAGTTGCTATTTAACAAACTATGCAATGGAGCCAAAGAAAAAAGATGTATTTTTTGATGCATCTTTTGTTCTTGAACCAAACAAAACCGAGAGAGGAGAATTTGTAGCCGCCTATCCCTCACAACCAAGCAAGAAATGGCTTGCAAAAAAAGCCTCTCTTGCAAAATTAAGCATTATTCTCGGCAAACATTTTGGCTCTATCTGTCCATCAACAATTCAAAGCAAATATTTCGATGAACTACGCCCAATCCCACTAGAAAAAGAATATACGGAAGTTATTTATGAGAGAGATATCCTCCCCCCTATTATGGTTGCATGGCTTGTCGGAGATCTTACTCCAGCCCAAATTGAAGAACTGACATCCTCCTTCTTTAATTCACAAGAAATGAGTTCTGGCAAAAAGAGTCTATTACAAGCAATGACACATGCAACATTCGATTCAGATATTATGAAACAAACAGCACAAATGACACCTGCCGCAAAAAACTTTTTACAAAACCATAAAGACTGTATTACCGCCTACCTTATCGGCAACCTCATTGAGCGCGTTCCCCCTTACAAGAAAAAAGACACTGAATTTTATGAACAATTTGAAGATCGAATCTACATCTCAGGTGAAGTAAGCATCGCCTCACCAACTCCTGAATTCTTCGCCCAAGTTGCCAAAGAATTCCCTGGCAACCCAGAAGACCGGATCTATATTGTAGCAGAATCTCCAGCCGAACGAGCCAGCTCATATTTTGATGGCGCTCGAAAATTCAGCCACCACATCCATCGAGCCCAATCGGGCGACCTAGAAAGACTATTAAAGAAACCCTAAAAAGGCACTCTTTGCTTGACATTCTGCGCAAATATAGCATAATTGAATTATAATATAATCAGAAATTTCAAAATGGAGTTCAAAATGAAAAAGTTAGTCCTAATTTTACTTTTCGTCTCATGGGGTGCATTAGCTGAAGGAGGAAGTAAAAAATGTTGGCATTCTATTACTTCACTTGGCAGTAAAATATCTAAACTGTTCAGCAATTCCCCTTTTTCAAGACAATCCAAACTCAGTGAACCTCGCACGGCTTAAAAGCCGTGGCCTCATGAAGTAAAACTTCGAAGTATCTTATTGGCTTCGAATATACTCTTTTATTTTTTCAACGCTCAC
>CAYUHH010000018.1:0-7270 GCA_964444435.1 uncultured Pseudomonadota bacterium
ATTTAGCATGCAAGAAAGCAGCGCCTGAAGTACCTGCAGCTCAAGCACCTATGCCAATGCCCGAAAGACCTGCAAGCTAAAAATGAACACGCTTTAAGACACTAAAGGCCTATGATTTTTCATAGGCCTTATTTTATTTTACACTTAACAGCATGAATAAACGTCTCATGATTTTCACTTTCATTATTATATTTTCAGGATGCGTCCATAAACCACCTTGGTTTACCAAACAAAAAAAAACTTCTCCAAAAAAAGAACTTCCACTTCTCATTCTTATACCTTCGTACAATAATGAGAAGTGGTGCAACTACACACTCACCTCAATCATGCTTCAAAATTATAAAAATTATCGCGTCATCTATTTTGATGATCATTCAACAGACAAAACCACTTCCTATATAGAAAGATACATGAAAAATCATACCCTCAAAAATTTTTCTCTCATCAAAAATAAAACGCGAATCGGTGCCCTCGCCAACTTGTGGCATGGCATCCAATTAGCTCAACCTCATGAGATTATTGTTAATCTCGATGGTGATGACTGGTTTGCTCACAACAATGTTTTTGCAACCTTAAATTCAATTTATCAATCAAATAATGTGTGGGTAACGTATGGACAATTTCAAAATTGGCCCACAAAAAAAATAGGATGGTGCAAAGAAATTCCTCAATTGATAATTGATTCACATTCATTTCGATCATATGGCTTTTGGTTTGCACAACCACGAACCTATTACGCGTGGCTTGCAAAAAAAGTAAAAAAAGAGGACCTTCTTGATCCTCAATCCAACCTTTTTTATAATGTGGCAGGCGATGCGGCCCTTATGTTCCCCATCGTTGAAATGGCAGCCAAGCATATTAAATTCATTCCGGATATTCTTTACCTCAGAAACGTTCTCACCCCACTTAATGATTTTAAAATCAACCTTAAAAAACAACTTGCCCTTACCCAACAAATTGCAAACAAAAAACCCTATTCAAAATTATAACTCCATAAAAAATGCGATAGTTAAACGCACAACTTTCAGTTTGATTGACCAGCATGGATGCTGGTCAATCAAACTGAAAGTTTCCAGCGAAAATCTAACATCACGCTAACAGTCAAATAAATTAGTCAATAAACTGTTGAACAAACTCGCTCATTTGAAAAAAATATTTAATATGTTTAACTGAAAATATGAATATAAAACCGCCCTATCATCTCACATCACTTTTACCAAAAATGGATCTCAAAAATAAAACGGTCCTTCTTCGGGCGGACCTTAATGTCCCACTGCACAACGGAACGATTCTTAACGACTTTAGATTAAAAGCGCTTTTACCAACGATTGATCTTATTTGCAAAAAAGAAGGAAACGTTTTACTTGTCACGCATATTGGCCGTCCAACAGATAAAGAAGAAACCCTCTCAACGCATCACCTTATAGAGTGGTTTCAGGAACATCATTATGACATAACATACGCGGCCTCGATTGAAGAAGCAGCATCTCTTTTAAAAACATCGTCATTTGTTTTACTGGAAAACATTCGTTTCTGGTCAGAAGAAAAAACTGGTGACAAAAATTTTTCACAAAAATTAAAAAATATTTCTGAATGCTATGTCATGGATGCATTTGGCGTTACCCATCGAAATGACACATCGGTTACAACCCTTCCCTCTCTTTATCAATCAGGAAATCGTACCATCGGGCTCCTTGTTGAAAAAGAATTAAAAGAACTTAACAAGTTGATTGAGACACCCCGTCAACCATTTCTTATGTTTCTGGGCGGAGCAAAAGTTAAAACAAAATTACCACTTCTTGCCAACATGCTTGATAAAATAGCAGGCTGCGCCCTTTTGCCACCACTTTCATTTACATTTCAAAAGGCAGAAGGTATCTCAACGGGAACGTCACTTGTTGATGAAACACTTATTCCTGAAGCAAAAGTTATTTTGCAAAAAGCACAAACACTCAATAAAAAAATTTCCTTTCCCTCCGATTATCTCGTCGCACAAAATTGGTCAGACAAATCTCATGCTATTACATACGATTCATTTTCCGATCATGATATGGGTATTACGATTGGACCAAAAACAATAACCGCTTTCAGTAAAGCTGCGCATTATGCGCACACCATTTTTATTAACGGGCTACCTGGCGATATGCGCTATCCGAATACACTTATAGCAGCACATGATTTATGTTTGGAGATCTGCAATTCATCATTTGCATATAAAGTTGCCGCTGGAGGAGATACGGTTTCACTGATTCAAAAATTTAAATTAGATGGATGCTTTGATTTTATTTCAACAGGCGGCGGCGCAACATTGACCTATTTAAGTGGAGAAGAACTTCCGGGATTGCTTCTCTTTCTTTAAAGACATAAAAAAGGGCCGATATTTCAGCCCTTTTTTATTTTTTGCAAACCAGAGTTACATGGCTTTTATAGGTTTTACCATCCTGGGAGCTTTCACCTTTTTAACTCTTTTTACTCTTTTAACTTTTCTTACAGGAGCTTTTTTAACATTGGAAGCTTTTACTCTTTTAACTTTTACTCTTTTTTCAATTTTAGGAGCTTTTTTTTCAGATTTTTTGCAACCTGATCCACTGACTACTAATGCACCTACAACTAAGAGCAACAATAATGCGCGTTTCATATTTATCCCCTTTATAAGGTTTACGTTACTATCTCCAAAAACATCTTAACATCAGAAATAAAAATATTACAATATTCTTATTATTTTTCCTTATTTACCTCTAACGGTTGACGATGCTTATTTCTATTAACTTGCCCCTTGTGTTGCGGTGTAAAACCGGCTGTTAATTTTTCAAACTGTGCATTGTGACGGTTTCGATATTTTTTGCGAGCCTTAAAGCGCGCACGTTGCTGTTTCATTTACACTTCCTCTTTTTATGTGTTTATCGTATTGCACAAAAACCTAACAAATATAACGTATTAATAAACTGCTCATCAAAAAAATCGTCATCTAAATGTGCCTTTTCATAAATGATCAATCCATAATTATAATGTTTTAGATCCCAATTACACCAAGCAGGTTCTTTGAAACCAAGACGCGGCGCAATATCAGAAACAATATGCTCGTGCATATGATCATTTCCCTTGATACTTTCGATCGTAATTTCACGTACTTTATTATTAAACGTTGAATCTTGCATGAATGAACTAAATTGAGCAGGATCATCCCACAATTCATCGCCAGCTTGATATGCCTCATCTCGACAAAAACCCGCAACCCCTTTTAATTGATTAAAATCAGGATTATCAACAAAATAGGCTGCACGAAGAATGTTAAAACAATGCTCATCGCAAATATCATGGAGAATAAACTCGGGCACATTCTCAAGTTGGTGAACATTTATAATTTTACGAGGAAGGCTACTTAAGCATTGCAAAACTCGCTGATGCCTTTTTATATCATTTTTGTTATCCATTAGAATCTCCTTCAAGCAACCATAAGTTTTTCCCGGTGCTCAAAGTTATCATATCAAAGGATTTAAAAAAAAATCAACAACTCATTGTGATAAAAAGTTGCAAAACTTTTAAAATCGTTGATAAAGTCACAACAGGTGCACAAATAAAAAAGGAATGTAGCGTGAAGAAAGCATGTACTTTATACTTCATCTATTTATCTCTCAGCGGTGGAAGAAATATTCACCGATACCACCAAGAAGAAATGCCCCAAATTACCGTTTGGAGCAGCGAAGATAACAAAAAACATAAATTAATGGACTATAATTTACGTCCGATTCCGTTACTCCATATTTTTGATAAAAAGCATTTCGAAGAAAACCTTTTACCCAAACAAATGATTACGTATCGTCACCAGCCTCAAAAAATATCTCATGAAAAAATAAATAACCTCATTGAAAACCTTTTGGAAGAAATCAATCAAAAACAAAAAGAATACACCGACTTCAAACCACTCAAAGCCAGCGGTTTTGTCCGTCATAAAAAATGCGGGCTCCTGATTCTTAAATTTAAAAACTACCCATTCGTTTTAAAATTATTCATTGAGCCACCTTGCAGCTTTGTTAATCCATATGATAAAGGGTTTGAGGTTACAAACGTGTTTATTGCGGGAGGAGCAATGCGCCACACCCTTGGGTTCAGCCGCATAAAAACGTTAAATTGCATCAAAATTTTTCTCGAAAAAAACGCTCAATGGAAAAATCGAATAATTCTTCCGCGCAAATGGTTTTGGCTGCCCCAAAAACCAATATGGCTCAACATAAAAACTAAAAACCTCGGTAAAAAGAAAAAAGACTTCATCAGCGTGCCTTCAATTTATGGGGTTATCGCTGATGAATTAGAAAAAGATCCAACAAAAACAATTGACTATTATGAGCTTATGGAATTTTCAAGATTACTTGATCATCGTATTGATCCACATACTAAAAACTTTTTCATTGAAAAACACACAGAAAAAATTGCCTTGATTGATACTGAACTATTTCCCATCATTCTTGGTTTTAATGAAAAAATTCAACCCCAAACAAGTCACCTCACCTGGTACGTTCACCTTGCCGGAAAATATGTAAAAGAAAAAGCGTTAACCCCACATTATAAACGCAAAGAACGACACAGAAACACTAAACATTATTACGTTGATTGAAGATTATTTTCTAACTTTTGCAAAACGGAACGAATCATATCATTTGCATGTTGTGCCTTTTTAATTTTACTCACCGCATGCGCAACAGTTGTATGATCTTTTCGTCGCAAAAATTGCCCTATATCTTGCAAAGATTTGTCAGTTAAACGTTTCATCAAATACATCGCCACTTGTCGTGCTAATGCAACATCTTTATTGCGAGCCTTTGATCGCAAATCAGTAAGTGTAAAAGAATAATATTTTCCAACCGCATGTGCAATATCATCCAAGGAGCACCCTACACAAATTTTATGTTGCGGCCTATTCATTACCTTTTTAACAAGATCCAATGTAACAGGCTGATTCATTAATGATGCAAATGCAAACACACGTATTAATGCACCTTCCAATTCACGGATATTCGTAACTGACTGAGCTGCAATATAATGCGCAACATCATCAGAAATCGGTTCATGAGACAGTTCAGCTTTGCGCTTTAAGATAGCAACCTTTTCTTCGCTGGTTGGCCTTTGAATATCTGTAACAAGCCCCCATCCCAATCGAGAACGAAGCCGTTCTGCAACTCCTTTCATTTCGCCAGGATACAAATCACTCGACAAAACAATTTGTTTAGATGATTCGTACAAAGTATTAAAGATATGGAAAAAGGCTTCCTGTGTTTGATCCTTATGTGCAAGAAACTGAATATCGTCAATCAGAAGAACATCAATTGAACGATATTTTTCTTTAAAAAGATCAATTTTATCAAAACGAATGGAGTGAATGAATTCATTCACAAAACGATCTGCAGGCTGATACAAAACTGAAAGTTTTTTATATTCTTCCTTTATCCCATTACCAATTGCATGAAGCAAATGAGTCTTGCCCAAACCGGACCCACCATAAACAAAAAGAGGATTATAAACTAACCCCGGTTTTTTTGTCACAGCATATGCCGCTGCATACGATAATGAATTACTGGGCCCCACCACAAACGTATCAAATAGATACGTTTTATTAATGGAAATTTTTTTAGCTTTAACCTGAGGAACCATTGCCGGCCTTTCGTCAAGGGCCAGCCGTGCTGGAACAATGGTTGTCTCCGCATGAGATGTTTCACTCTGATCACGAAATACAACCTCCAATGAATTTACTGCAAATAACCGTCGTAAATGATCATGAAAAAGATGAATATAGTTGTTGCGCACCCACTCACGCACAAAATTATTGGGCGCCTTGAGATACACAATACAATCACGCGCATCCCACCGCTCAATAGAAACAGCTTTAAGCCATGTTTCAACAACACGGCTTCCTTCCTCCTGTTTCACAATATCTAAAAAATCTTGCCAAATCTGATCTACTGCAGCCATTAACCCATCATTGAACTTTTTTACTTACCAGTCTAAGCTTATGAAATATAAAACGTAAGACCCTTATAATTAGCAGTATAACAAATGAAAAAGGAATTGTTATTAACTCTCGTATTTTTAGGAGGATGTGGCGGCGCACTTCATAAAAAAAAACAGCGAGCCATGAACCATTACCGTCAGGCATCACTTGAAATCAGAAATTATCAAAGTGAAAATAATACCAGTTCCCTTCACAAAGCTCTCAATGAAATCGATAAAGCATTAGAAGAACACGCAACAGCTCAAAGTCGCGGGCTCAAAGGAACCCTTCTTCTTCAACTAGGCATAATTAATCAAAATGCTCAATTTATCAAAGATAGCCTCCCTTACTTTGAAGCAATCATGAAAGATCGTTATGCTCCAAAAGCACGTAAAGCTGACGCGCAAAACAATTATGCAACCGCACTTTATCAAATTGGAAAAAATGTAGAAGCTCTTACAATATGGAATTCACTTACCACTAATCCGCATTATATAAGTCCCGAAGTAGCATTCTTTAATCTTGGATATGCAGAATTAAATAATGCATTGCGCACCGCATATCAAATGCCAGAACAAAGCAAAACTGAAATCGATAAATATCTTGAACAAGCAGCAACTTGCTTCAGACAGGCTCTCGCAATTTCTCACGAGTACATCGACGCGCTTTTCTTCTTGGCTCGAGCACAAACAAGTCTTAACCAACTTGAAGATGCACGAAACTCAATTCTTACCATCCTTACCATCAATCCTCAGCATGAACTCGCAAAAGAATGGCTTAAACGCATTGAACAACATATAAAACAATAAAAACTTAACGTTCTCTTGCAATTTTAAGCCCTCAACAATAAATTTAATAGTAGATAAATGGAGGTTTTTCTATGTTAAAAAAAATCATAATGCTCTTATGTACATGTTTTTATCTTCACGCATTCAAATTGGGACTAGAAAACATTCCCCCTCATCTTAAAGATTCTTTAATTAAACAAAAAAAACGAATTGGAATCGTCACCAATCAAACCGGTATTGATCAAATAGGACAAAGAAATATTGATCGACTACGTAAAGAAGGTTTTAATCTTGTCTCTATTTTTGTACCCGAACATGGACTCACAGGAAAGGGTGGAAATGGAGAATCTATTAACAATGGGCGCGATCCTGTCAGCAAACTTCCAATTATCAGTTTATATAAAGGAGAAACATCCAAAAACACTTGTTCACCAAAAGATATTCAAAACATTGATATTTTTATGTTTGATATTCAAGATTCTGGCATGCGTCATTA
>CAYUHH010000018.1:7280-9825 GCA_964444435.1 uncultured Pseudomonadota bacterium
CTATATTTCCACGCTTTTAAAAATCCTTGAGCGAGCAGTTGAACATGACAAAGCTGTAATTGTTCTCGACCGGCCAAATCCTCTGGGCAATGTCATGGAAGGACCTCTTGTAGAACCAAATCAAAAATCATTTATTTCCATTGCGCCTATCCCTGTCAGACATGGAATGACAATCGGTGAACTCGCACACTTTTTTAATAAATTTGTATTACCACAATCGACAAAGCTTACGGTCGTTCCAATGGAAGGATATCAACGAAACCAAGGGCTTAAGTCATTGCCGGTTATGCTTTCTTCCGGCCTTAGAACAAAACAAGGATGTTATGCGTATAGTTTTCTTGGACTTGTTGGAGAAGTTCGACCATTTTTTATTGGACTTAAAACAGATAAACCATTTGAAGTATTAATGATTTCTAACAAATATAAAGTACCCGTAAGTTACTGGCATCACTTGAAACGGCACTTTAAAAAATTCAATATCGATACAAAACTTTCACAACTGGAAAATACTGCAAAACAAAAAATGTATACCGGGTTAACTTTGGATATTAAAGATATCAACATGGTTAACGGTTTTCAATTATTCTTAGAAATTTTAGAATTATCTCAAAAATATAATTTAGATCTCAAATATGCACCTGCATTTAACCTCGCAACAGGAACAGACAAAGTGCAAAAATATCTTAATAAAGAATATTCAAAAAAAGACCTCATAACATTCGTCAATAATGATTTGCGAAAATTTCATCATCACGCACAACCATGCTATCTCTATTCACCTACACCTGAGATAAAATATCTCTCCTAGTATTTAACACAAAAAAGAAAACGCGGAGAATCTTTGATCAACGCACTGTAAGCATCAACCATGAAAGGATTTTTATGCGTAAACTACTTTTACTTACAACTTTTTTAATCGTAACAACAGCTCAACAAGAATCTCCAAACAATACTTTTTTAATGAAAAAAATTATTGATAACATCACGGTAAAAAATGGCAAAGTAAGCATTGAACCAACTAATTTTGAAATATCATTAGCTCTCACCAAAGAAGATCAAAAAATTCCACAAAAACCCTGGGGTCATCTTACTCACTTAATGAATCAACTTAAATCAGCTCTAGATGATCGCAATATAGACAAAGCAAATAATATTTCTGAACAACTCATAAAAGATAAAGTCGAAGGAATAAGCGGAAATATCTCATTTAGCGTAGGAGCAGACAAAGATACAGAAAAACCAACGCAAAAAGAAACATGCGACAACACCCGCCTTGTCACATTCACAGTTGAAAAAAAAGATCTCGATACACGCACCTGAAATAAACTTTTAAATGATATTCATCTATTAGCAAAAAACGAAGTTTTATGGAACAACACAAAAGATAATCCTGATGATTTTATAAAAATTAGAGGTCTCTTTTTTGGCCTTATTAAAAACATCCCCCAATTATAATCGTGGTTCAATAACATAAGCAAGTCGTTTGGAACGTTCCCATGCCTTGATAAAATCTAAAATATCATAGGCATGGGAAACTTTTTTATATGAATCAAACGCCGGATCATAACATAAAACTTTTTTGCGATCATTGTCCCATCCAGCCACAACTAAAAGATGTCCCTCTTTATACGTTTTTCCTTCGGGCATCGTGTTCATCCCGCCACGCACACTCACAACCACCGGCAAACGACGGATTAAATATTTATAAATTTCAGCAAATGAATTTAAACGGGTAACGGCAAAATAAAAACGTTTCTTGCACCGATCAAACGCATGTGCAACATTAAACGGCCAACTTCCATACGCCTGCAAGCCATTGTCATATGCTCCTTCCGCAAACGTTTCAGGCGCCTCATACCGCCCATTTAAATACGAAACAACCATGCTTAATGATGCCGGAGAACAAATGCTATTTCTCTGTGAATGATCTGCTTCCATCTGTGAAATCGGGGGCATATTTTTTATTCCAATAGATGGAAAAGAAAAACGCGCACCATTTTCTGAGACAAACGTAGAAAAATTAATTGCAGCAAACGACAACTGATAAAGATCTCGCAACGAAGCTCCTCCCATCACCTCTACCTTCACGCGACATTTTGTTGAAATATGCGCATCGGGAATCTGCCACCTGACATAAAAAAATGAAGGCTGATTTCTCAAGGACTTTTCAAATGAACGCTGATTATGTTTTCCCCATTCTGCTACACGAACCCAATCACTCCATCTCTTTGTCGTTGCATCATAAATCTGCATAAAAAAAACATATTTACCATTTTTTGGTCGTAACGCATTCCATGAAAAGAGAATTTGTGTCGCAGGTAACGACAATTCTTTTTTTATCACAACAGCAGAACGATCTGCCATTTTTGATCGTTCTACATCAGAAAATCTTACAAAATAGGGAACCGCCCACTCTTGAACACCACATTGCGTAAAAAAAATACCTAAAATACAGAACTTGATAAGATTCTTCATCTTTTCTCTCCCCTCTCCATATTACTAAATATTAACAAATAATGAATATTTCAATCAATTATTTTTAAAA
>CAYUHH010000019.1:0-9617 GCA_964444435.1 uncultured Pseudomonadota bacterium
AGGAAGGATTTTTAAAATCCTTCCTTTTTATATTTAAGTGAAGATTAATTAGACAGTTTTAAGTTCACTTTCTTTTTTCTTTGCCATTTCATCAATGTCATTAATTTTTACGTCGGTTAATTTTTGAAGTTTGTCCATGACACGTTTTGAAAAGTCTTCTGATATTTTTTTATCGTCTCGCAAAAAGTTATGAAATTCTTTTCGTGAGGCTCTAATTGCTTTGCGAGCTTCTTCTGATTTTTTATGAAGAATTTTAGCAAGTTCTTCGCGTCGTTCAGCACTCATGATAGGAAGTTGAATGCGGATAATGTTGCCGTCATTAACTGGACTTACTCCTAAGTCAGAGTGGGAAATTGCTTTTTCAATATCTGCCATCAGTGACTTGTCCCATGGTTCTATCATGAGCAAGTTAGAGTCTGGAGCAGAAAGGGCTGCAACTTCTTTGAGGCGAAGTTCTGATTCACCGTTGTAGCATGAAACTTTTATATTATCGATCATTGAAGTGTGTGCGCGGCCAGATCTAATGCCAGCAAGTTCTTTTTTGAAATGATCAATTGCTTGATCCATACTTCCTTTGGCTGCATTTTCAAATGAAGTACTATTGCCTTCTTCTAGAATGATGTTCATGGAAATGTCCTTTAGGGTATTAGTGTACTACCAAAATTATTATCTTTTGAAGCTGTTATGAGAGCGGTTTCATCATAACTATTGAATACGCGTGTTTTTATGTTGCCTTCTAAGGCGAGTATTATAGCTGTTTGATCCATAATGTGAAGATTTTTTTTAATGATATCTTGATAATGCAATTCTTTTAAGAGTTGTGCATTTGTATCTGTGTGTGGATCGGCAGAATAAACACCATCAACATCGGTTGCTTTCCATATTTCATGAGTACCGATTTGTTGTGCTCGAATGACCGCACTGGTATCGGTTGAAATGGAAGGGTTTCCGGTGCCACCACTAAAGATGAGCACGTTGTCTTCGTGAATGGCTTTGTCGATTGCCGGCTGAGAAATTGGTTGGCCCGCCGCAGGACAATCGAGGGAACAGAAAAGGGAGGTTGGAATTTGTTGTTGCGCAAAAAGATCATAGAGAATAAGCCCGTTAATTGTGGTTCCAACCATTCCTACCGTGTGTGCAATAGAATTGCGTAGTTTTAATTCACCATTATTGCGGCTTCCACGGAAAATATTACCGCCTCCAATAACAATGCCAAATTGATAGGTTGAACGAAGGCTTTTTATTTGTTCAATAATTTTATCAATAAAAACTCGAGTAAAACTCTTGGTGACCGGATCAATAAGAATTGTTCCCGTCAATTTAAGTAAAACAATCTTTTTTTTCATGAGGAGTCTTTTGCGTTATTTAAGATTAAATGGTGAAGTAGTCTTTGCCTTCTGTTCCTATTTGAAAGCGTGAGAAACGCTTGATGACAATTTTTTCACCAAGTTTTGCAATAAGATCGTTTAAGATATCTTCTACGGAACGTTTGTCATCTTTGAGGTATGGTTGTTTAATTAAGCAAACTTCAGCATAAATTTTGCTTAATTTACCTTCAAGAATTTTTTCCAACATTGCTTCAGGTTTGCCAGAAGTTTTAAGTTGATCTTTGATAATTTCTTTTTCTTTTTCAAGATACTCTTTATCAAGTGTTTCTGGGGTAATTGCGATTGGTTTCATTGCAGCAATTTGCATGCACAGATTTTTTGCAAAAGTTTTGAGATCTTCTGTTGAAGCAACAAAGTCTGTTTCGCAGTCTATTTCGATAAGGACACCAAGTGTGTTTCCTGGATGAATGTATGCCTCAATAAACCCTTGTGATGTTGCTTTGCCTGAGCGTTTTTCTGCAACGGCAAGTCCTTTTTTGCGTAATAATGTTACTGCGCGGTCAAGGTCTCCATCGGTTTCTACCAAAGCTTTTTTGCAGTCCATCATGCCTAAGCCGGTCATTTCACGTAGTTGTTGAATAAGATCCATTGAAATTTTCGCCATAAAAACTCCTAATTCATATAATAAAAGGGAAAATGTTTCTTTCAAGTATGCCAGAAACCTGTTTTTTCTACAATTGGGACCTCTATTTCTTAACTTATAAAATGAGGAAGAGGTTTTTGATTTGATTTATTGTTCTTGTTGGCCATATAAATGATAAAAATTTAATATTTCGTCTGATACGATATTATCAATATTTGAGATGGATATATCGTAGCCGGTTAGTTTTTTGGTCAAAAAACACCGTATGCTTTCCTCAAGGCTTGCATGTTTAAAGAGTTGTTTTTTGTTTTTTACAATTATTTTAAGAGTTGTTAAGGAATTTTTTTGATCAGATTTAAGGGTTGCGATGTTTTGCCAAGGAATGAGGTTGTAATCTTTTATCCAAATTCCTTTTTTATCAACGATTGTATGGGGAGCTGTGCTATTGAAAACCATATTTAATAAGGTGGTTGCCAACTTATATAAAAAGAATCCGACGCAAATAAATAATGTTACCTTAACCATAATTAGCAGTATATAGAAGAAGGGGAAATAATGGTAAAGGGGAAAATGGGGAAAATAACCCAAGGTGCCGATTAATATCATCCCAATAACTGTAGTTATTATATTGAGGCTTTTTGTATATTTATTTTTTTTGATATTGATAAGGGAACGTATTATCTGAAGAATTATGAGTCCGGTGAAAAAAGATGGCGCATTGTTTGTTTTTAGGGCTTTCATTGTTGGAAAAGAGTAGAGAGTGATTAATGGGATAAGTATTCCCATAACCGATACAAGTAGCGGATAAAGAGGATTTTGTTTTTTTGTAGTAATGATAAGTTGTGGCATGATTGAAGCCTTTTATATTTAATATAGATTTTAAAGGAAAAAAATTATGGTGTGGGCAACCAAAAAAGAAATGCTGCGGTATAAGCTGACAGAGCTTCAATTCCTGTAGCCATGCCTGCTCCGCTAGCAAGTATGGCTGCATTTGCAACCGCTCCTACAGGGGCAGTTGCTGTGGATACCACTCCTACTGATAAATAACACGTCACTTTTGTTGTCCAATAGCCCCAAGTTGCTAAAATGGGCCCACTACCTTTATACGATAATTGAGCTTTAAGGGAGAGCTCTTCATTATCCATTTGGCTTACAACGATTTTTCCAGTTTCTAGAAAGTTTTGAAGTTTTTCATTGGAAATATCACGTAAGATTGGATCGACCCAACAATTTTCGACACAATTTTCTTTATTTTCTCGTATAACTTTGAAGCCATCTTCATCATGCAAAATTGTTAATTGTCCAAGTGAATCTGGTGCAATGATAGAAGATTTTTCAATCTGGATTGTTTGAGTATGTGATGAAAAAGGGATAAGGAGTAAATTCAAAAGTAATACTTTTGTTGATGCATGCTTAATTAATTTCATTATGTTTTCCTAATTGTTGTTAAATTTAAATTGTTTTTTATTTTTTAGTTTTGAAACAGTTGTGTCCTTTCATCTTTAAGTTGTTGAATGGTTGTTTTTGTTTTTATCGCGACAATCTTTTTTTATTTGCGTTTGTATATATACAAGAACACGAGGAGAAAACATTTGAAAATAAGAAAAATGGTGTTTGTTGAGATTTTCTAAGCTCATGACATTCAAGTCGTTACACAAGAACCATTTGTTTTTTAACTTTTCTTTTACGAGGGAAATATAATGGCCATAATTATATGAACCTGTATGTAATATTATCCCGATAAGCTGATACTTATAAGGACCATTTTCTATTGATTTAAATTTATTGATAATATTTAAAGTGTTATGTTCATTGCCTTTTTCACAATCTATTAATAAATAGGGAGGAGGTGTTTTTAGCGTACATTTTTTATGGGCCTGTAAATTTGATTGATTACAATAAGGGCATTTCATTTTATCAACAAGGGATGTTTTTAAGTCATTGAGAGATAGATTAAAGACGGTTTGACTTGTTGATTTTAAAACAGTATTACAATTTGTGCATGAAATTGTGACTTTTAAAGGGATGCCAAAAAGTGATTGAAGAAGGGGGTTGCCACAAATAAGTTTTATCAAAAATTCAAGAGCATCTTGAGGATCTGTTGATTTATCATTCTTAAAAAACATTGTATGGGTATAGTGAGTTAGGTTCAGAATTTGCTTTGTAAGATCTTTCTCTTTGTAATTAATTATTTTTTTACAGTGGCAAAAAAAGGAATTCTTTTTATTTTCTAATTCTAAAAGTTCTGTAAATTCTGGGATTTGAAAAAGACATTGCAAAGATGCATTTATGTAACAATTGTTATGTATATTTGGGAGTCCAAAAATGGGAGCACAGAAGAGTTGTTGTGAAAAAAGTATAAAAATGCAAATAAACAAATGCACTGATTTCATTTAACAATTCCTAGCAAAACCGTGTTACTTTATAACAACTGGTGCGTCAGTACTACCTTTATGATTGTATAAATGTAGCAGAGTTGAAATTAATAGCAAAAAATTTTTAGCAGTTTTTAAACATTTATATTGGCCTGTTTAAATAACGGGAAGAATTATAGGGAAATAAAAAAAATTATAACGTTGATATAAATAGTAATACATCCAAGAATCATAAAGTGTCTTTGCGAAGTAGGTTTTGGTTTGAGATACTAGTTTATGTTTAAAAAATTAATCGAAAAGTGCAGATGCTGATAGGTAGGAAAATAAAGAATTCTAATTCTAGTTTAATTAAGATTTGAAGTATGAGTGAGATAAGAAAGAGAAATATTATGAACACATCAAAAAGTTTTTGGGTTCGGTTACGAGAAAACATTGGAGCTATAATATTTTTCTCTATTTTTCAAATTTGGATTTCAATGTTGTTCCCAGGGCATTCTTTCCTGGGAACAACAACAAATGCTATTTTGAAGCCCATTTTTAGTATAATAGGGATGACATGCTTGATTTGGCTTGTGATCAGTGACAAAATGAAAAGCAAATTTATGGTTACTATTGCGCCAGAACTTGATGAACCGCAAAGAAGTTGGATAAAAAATATGGTTTTAATGGTAATGGCTTTTGCTGCTAGTTCTATTATTTTCTTTATGTATCGTACAGGTTTTTTTAATTATTCGAAATTATATTATATAGTTTGCGGTATGTACGGCTTTTTCCTTTATTATTTTTTATATCTTTCTACAGGAAAAGGAAAGAAAAATTAAAACAAGCTTTTTCAACCTTTTATTTTTTCCTTGTTTATGATTTAAAATTTTTTAAAAAGCAATTTTCTTAATTCATTTACAAGTAAAATGGTGCTACCAATTATTGTGCACATAAACCAGTCATGGAATGAAAGTGGAACAAGCTTGAATGCATAGCGCAGCGGAGTGTAGATAACGATAAGTTGAAGAAGAATTGCGACGCTCATCATCATAATAAGTATTTTATTTTTAAATGGATTAAGTTTAAAAAGCGATATTTGTTCCGATCGACAATTAAGTGCGTTGAACCATTGGAAAATGACGAGGGTTGTTAAAATCATGGTGTGGGCATATTCTAATCCGCCTGGAAGTGCATTGTTAAATATCCAGAGAGAACCGATAATCATTGGAATCATCATGAAAAAGATTTTTATCAGAAGAGGTTTGTCGATAATTTTTTTGTGAAGAACTGAACTGTTTTTTAATAGCTTTTTATCTTTGGGTTCAAAGACTAAGCCGATATCAAGAAAACCATCCGTTACAATATTCATCCACAAAATTTGTGAAGCAAGAAGTGGTTGTGGTAATCCCAAAAAAAGTGCAAGCATGACGATTAATACCTCGCTTAAATTTGTAGCGAAGAAATACATGATGATTCGGCGAAGGGTATAAAATACGTTTCTCCCTTCATAGATTCCCTCGACAATGCTACAGAATGAATCGTTAAGTAATATTGCATCTGCCGCTTGTTTGGCAACCTCTGTTCCCATGATTCCCATTGCAATGCCAATGTCTGCTGCAGCGAGTGAAGGGGCATCGTTAACACCATCTCCTGTCATTGCGACAATGTCGCCCCGTTGCTGATATGTTTGAACAAGTTCAAATTTTTCTTTTGGGACAAAGCGAGCATAAACGGTTGTTTTTGATGTAATTTTTCTGCGTTCTTTTTTTGAAAGAGTAAGAAACTCTTGGCCGGTAGTGATATGATCCCCTTTTTTATAAATATCAACTTCACGAGCAATTAATTCGGCGGTTTTGGGATGGTCTCCGGTAACGAGTGCAACTTGGACGCCGAGTGCATGTGCTTGATTAATACTTTCTTTGACGTCAGAGCGAATTGCATCTTGAAGTCCAAATAATCCTTCGAATTTAATATCGTCAAAATGCTTTTTTAAGAAAAGGTGAAAATCGTCATAATTGTGGGGGGTATTATCAAGAGATGTTTCAATAGTTGCGATGCCGATTACGCGTAATCCGAGGGCAAGCATTTTTGCAAGTGCATCATGATCAGGTTTGTTGCCATTTTTTGCATGTTTCATGATGGTTTCCGGTGATCCAGTCATGTAACAAATCATGTTGCCATTGTAGGAAAAACATCCAAAATTATATCTTCTTTTTTTATCAAATGGTTGTTCGTAAAGTAATTTGAATTTTTTTTGCATACCTTCTTTGCAGAGACCAAGCTTTTGTGCAAAAACAATCATAGCCGCTTCAGTTTGATTTCCTTGAACACGATAAATTTTTTGTTTTTTATCAAAGTAGAGTTGCGTATTGCTCATTAATGTTGAGCATGCTAATTTTCGCAACAGCTTTTTTTCTTCAGCCGATACTTCTTTTCCGTTTTGAAAAACTTGGCCTTCCGGTTTGTAGCCTTCTCCGGTGATAGTGAACCATTCATTGTGAACGTAAGCGTGCGTAACCATCAATTCATTTCGAGTAATCGTTCCTGTTTTATCGGTGAGGATAATGTTGGTGCGGCCGAGTGCTTCAATTGCTTGCAGGCGTTTAACAAGGAACTGCTTTTTTGCCATCTCATATGCTCCTCGTACGAGTACAAGTGTGCCGATAACAGGCAGCCCTTCTGGTATGACCGAAACGAAAAGCGCTGTAAGCATAATAAGGAGAGGAATAAACTCAATTTTTAATAGGTAACCGGTAATAAACAAAATTATCATAAGTGAAAGAGTGATAATAATAATCCATTTAGCGAGTCGTTCCATTTCAACTTTGAGGGGAAAGGTTGAAGATATCGTTTCAATGATTTTGTGTAGTTGTCCGATTTCAGTATGTGTTCCTGTTGCAATAACCACTCCTTCACCATTTCCGTTCATGATATATGTCCCTTGAAAAGCCATATTGCTTTGTTCGTAAATACGGGTTGTTTTGGTGAGTGG
Organism: uncultured Pseudomonadota bacterium; assembly: GCA_964444435.1. Classification (GTDB taxonomy): domain Bacteria; phylum Babelota; class Babeliae; order Babelales; family UBA12409; genus UBA12409. The sequence continues at coordinate 7,321 of CAYUHH010000019.1, forward strand.
TGTGCGGCTTTTATCGATGGGACGAGATTCTCCCGTTAAAACTGCTTCATCAATGGTTAAATCATTTGCCTTAATGAGACGAATATCTGCCGGAATACGGGCACCTTCTTGAAGAATAACAATATCACCCGGAACAATTTCTGAGTCAGGGGTGACTTCTTTTTGATTATTGCGCAGAACAATTGATTCTGTTTTTAACATTTGTCGTAAGCTCGAGATAATTTTTTGTGTTTTTCCTTCTTGTACAGAACCAATGATTGTGTTGAAGAAGACGACCCCAAAGATAATGATGGCATCAAACCATTCGCCTAAAAAGATAGTAATAAGTGCTGCTGCAAATAAAACATAAATGAGGGGGCTTTTAAATTGGTTAATAATAATGGTGAACCATGAGTCTGGTTGAGCTTCAGGAAATGAGTTAGGTCCATATTCTTGCAATCTTTTCTTTGCCTCTTCTTTTGACAAGCCGGTATGTGGATTAGTTTTCAAATTTTTTATTACGATTTCTATTGATTGTTGATAAGGCTTCATGGGGGAAACTCCTGATTCTTTTTTTGTTTTTTCAAATCTATCAAAAAAAAATATGGTGTGATAAGACATGTGTAAGGATCTGAAAAAGAAGGAGCTTTATGAAGCGCAGTTTGTTTTTATTTTTTGGTTTGTTTTTTCTAAGCAGTTTTGCTGATGATTATGTTTGTGCGACGTATTTTACGCAAGAGGGATGCCAAGGATGTGCACAAACTGATCCCGCAGTTCTACATACATGGCTTCAAGGAATGCCCCATCTTGTTGTTGTTGAATATGTCATTAATGGAGATGGTAGCAAAGATAATCAGCATGTTTTTTTGGAATATTCTAAAAAATTTGAGCGTTTATCATTAGTTCCTCAGATTAGTTACGATAATAAAAATGCAATTGGGCCCGCTGAAATTTTGCCACTTAAAAATACATTTAAAAAGCTTGATGACGCTGAGTGTACGTTGCTTGATGAAGAGTTTGATGAAATGGATCTGAATAAACTTCTTGGTAAACCAAGGATCTGGTGGCGTGATCGTGTATTATTGAAAACGGGCGAAGGAGCTATTAATAGTGACGAATTACGTGGTTTGTTTTTAAATCGTGATGTCGACATGATTTTACAGGAAAAACGAGTAGAAGCTCGGGCAATTCCATTGTCAGGTAATGAAGTGATGTTTGTCCATGCGTATAAAATCTCCGATGGGTGGATATTACAGACTGGTGCGAAACTGCTAAAAGAGCCTCCTGTTAACAAAGAAGAAGGGCTCCGTGTTCGCATTCCGTTCGTTGGTGAAATAAATCAGCAACATTCACTGTTCGTTTTAACGGTTTTATTAGGGCTTGCGGATGGATTCAATCCGTGTGCATTTTTTATATTGACCTTTTTGTTAGGGGCAATCTTATATGCGGCAAGTGGAGAGTTAGATAAAAGTAAAAAAAGAAAAAGAATCCTTCTCGTTGGTGTGACCTTTCTCTTTTTTTCTGCTGTAATTTATTTTCTCTTTATGGGTTTATGGTTTAATGCGTTTAAATTTTTAGATCATGCGCGGTGGTTAACATGGATTGCAGGTGCGATTGCTTTGTTTGCAGGGATTATCAATATTAAAGATTATTTCTTTTTTCAAAAAGGTATTTCTTGTACGTTGCCAAAATCTGAAAAATTAAAATTTGTTGATAAGGTAGAAAAATTAAAAACAATTCGTTCATGGCGGGCTTTATTTTTAGGAACTATTTTAGTTGCTATTACGGTTAATATTTATGAACTTTTGTGTACATTGGGGATTCCAATAGTCTATTTGCGCATTCTGACTCTTCATTCACTGTCGGCTTTATTTTATTACCTTTATCTTGCCTTGTACTGTTTCGTATACGTATTTCCATTACTTGTTATCGTTATTTTATTTGCCTTTACCTTAGGCGGAAAACAATTTAGTGTGCAAAATGTAAAACGATTAAAGCTGGTTTCCGGGTTCATGGTTGTTTTTTTAGGCATTGTATTAATCTTTAAACCGGTATTACTTAAAAATGGATTGCTTTCCCTTGGTCTCATTGGTGGCGCGATATTATTATCCATTATTGTTATGAGCATTTATGAACATTTTTTTATTAAGAATTAACAAATAGTTTCCGAATTTCCAGTTCGATCAGCCAACATCCTGTTGGATTGGCAAGCAAGCTGCTTGACCGCGTAGCAACAAGATTTTTGCTACCGCAAAAATCTTAAGACAGGTGTCACGCAATTACTCCAAAGTTATGATTGAATCGGCACAGTGAATCAT
>CAYUHH010000020.1:0-9615 GCA_964444435.1 uncultured Pseudomonadota bacterium
TATAACAAAAATTTTTTAATTTGAATAGCAGATCTTATTACGCATAAGGTCTATTGTTTCTTCTAACGAAACAATATATGAAGCATTAGAAAAAGTACGTGATACGACTGGACCATTTGGAAAGATAATTTTTTCACTTTTCATTGCATATGCAGAAAAAAATAATAAAAAGAAAGAAATGAATTTTATGTATTTTTTTTAAAGCGGTCGGTTTCTTTTTTTATATATGAAATTTGCTCTTGTGGTGTTGGCCACCAGAGGCTTTTTTTATTGGGATATTCTGAGATTTTTTTAAGATGTTCTTTTAAAAGTTTAGATTGATCAGTTTTTAATAATGTTTGTGTTGCCTTGATATCAGCTTCCTTTTCATGTTTTTTTACAAGGTAAGGGAGAAGCTTGAGATAAAGAATGGGGGAGAGCGTTGCTCCTATTGCTAAAGTTATGGTTCTGGCCGGACAACGTTTTTGCTGTAATTTTTTGTGGAGCAAATAAAGCACGAATGTTTCAAAAAGAGCTGTACTTGTGCTCCATAAGATAAGTTTTTGATGATGTTTTTCTGCGTAATGAGCAGCTTCATGATAAAGATCGAACTTAATATTATTAATAGGAAGTTGTTCTAAATAGGACTCATTGAGCCAAATGCCGTGTGCAGTAAAAGAAGCCAATGGCATGAGAGCAAAAAGTGGTCCAATACAATTCATTTTTTTTACAGGAACTTTGTTAGGTTCGTTAATGCCCATTTCGTTAAGTGCTTGATGTATTATTTTGGTATATTTAGATTGTGCATCAGTATTGCCTAAGATTGTGCAGTAAAATTTTGATAAAATATTGTTGGCTGCAAGAGGGACTGTGAAGAGTGTGAATAATAAAAATTTTTTCATATAAATCTAATCCGTTAGTTTAACTATCATTTTACATGAATCAAACATTTTTGCAACTCTTTACTTCTTATTTTTTTGTCTATAAAGTGTTAAAAGTAATGGAAAATATGTGCAAGGAAATTATGTTTTTACGCAATACAGCATTTTTTGATACTTCTTGTTTGAAAAAACAATTGCTTGCCCAGTTCTTTTTGAACAACTTTCAACTTAATAATCAAAATAATAATCAACAGCAAAATAACGATTATGCTGGGAGCTGCTTATAGATAATTTCCATTAATATAAAAAGCGAAGAAAAAAGGCCCCCAGCAAAAAAAGCTGGGGGTTTTTAGTTTGTTTCGAGGCGAGAAAGGAGTTTTTTATGAATAAACCTCATCAGGAGAAGAGAACGGAATGTGCAGATACGTAAATTGAATAAAAATAAAAAGGTTTTTCATGATGTACAAAGAATTAGAAAAAGAAAAAATCAGTGCTTCCTCATTAGATTATAAAGAGACAGCGAAAGCGATTCATTTGGTAAAACGAACATTTCAAGATGCGCTTGCTCATGAATTGAACTTATTGCGGGTAACGGCACCGTTATTTGTAAAGGCTGATACGGGTATTAACGATGATTTAAATGGGGTAGAGCGTGCGGTAAGCTTCAAAGTTAAATCTGACAAAGATGCGGTTGCGGTGATTGTTCATTCGTTGGCAAAATGGAAACGTATGGCGCTTGCAAAATATGGAATGAAACGGGGAGAAGGCCTTTATACCGATATGAATGCCATACGGGCTGATGAAGATTTAGATGAGATCCATTCTTTGTACGTTGATCAATGGGATTGGGAACGAGTCTTATCGTCTGAAGAGCGAACGCTTGATTATCTCAAAATGATTGTAAAGAAAATTTACAAAGTTATTTATGAGACTGAGCACGTTGTTGAAGAGAAGTATTCGTTTATCAAAGCGTTTTTGCCTTCAGAGATTACTTTTATTCATACGGAAGAGCTTGAAGTGTTGTATCCGACGTTGAGTGCGAAAGAACGTGAGCACGAAATTTGTAAAAAATATGGAGCGGTCTTTTTAATTGGTATTGGTGGTGATCTTAAAAGTGGCGAACCTCATGATGGTCGAGCTTCAGATTATGATGATTGGTCGACAAAAACTGAACGCAGGTTCAAAGGATTGAACGGTGATATTTTGGTGTGGAATCTGATTCTTGAAACTTCTTTTGAGTTATCTTCAATGGGGATTCGTGTTGATAAAGAGGCTCTTGAGCGCCAACTCATGATTCGTAAAAACGAAGATCGAAAAGTATTATTGTTTCATCGAATGTTGTTGAATGATGAATTGCCATTATCAATTGGGGGTGGCATTGGTCAATCTCGCTTATGTATGTTCTTTTTGCATAAAGCGCATATTGGAGAGGTACAAGCCAGTATTTGGCCTGATTCAATAATCGAAGAATGTAAAATGCGTGGCATTAACTTGTTATAGTTGTTTTGTTCAGGCGGGATTAATAACCCCGCCTGTTTAAATTTTACCATTTAATCTTGAAGGGTATAAATGGATCTTTGTTATCTAGTTTAATGAGGTGAACTATCAAATTTGTTCAACGGCAGACGTTTTGATATTTGAAAGAGGAACTTTACTTTTTATGATTAATATTTTAATAGTAAAGTATATTTCATAAAAAATGAAAGGTCTGTTTATGAAGTTTTTTTTCAAAGCAATTTGTTTTTTAGTTTTTTTTGGTATGAATGGCGCTTTAACGCGACTTGCAGTTTTAAAGCGGGCGATTATTTTTGCTCAGGAACAAGAGTGTGAAGGTGTAATGGAGATACCTTCTGATGTATTTGAAGGTTTTCCTTCTGAAAAAAATATGAATTTTAAACGGAGCGAATATAGAAAGCTGCTTAGGTGTTATCATCCCGATAAGCATCTCAGTGAAAGTGAAGAAAGGAAGGGTTTTTGGAAAGAAGCTTTTCAGATTGTACAGAATGCTTATAACTCATTGAATGAGAAGGACTTGACGATATTTGAAGCCGGGGCACGGTCTATGAGCTTTCCGGATGTTCTTGCTCAGCTGAAACTTAAATCGAGTGATGGAGCTCCTTCTCCTGCAAAAGAAAAGTAAGAGCCCGCGCCTAAGAAATCAAGTACAGATTTTAGAGCTAGAATTTTAGGAGCCAAAGATTTAAACGGTAAAGATTTGAGAAATGCAGATTTTACCGGTTCAACGTTAAAAACGGTTTCATTAGGGGGCATAGATCTTAAAGGGGCAATATTTAAAGATGCTCTATGTGAAAATGTTCGTTTTAGAAAAGCAATAATTTCAGATGTTCGCTTTGAAAATGCAATATTAGTTAATTGTAGTTTTGAAGGTGAAGCTGCAAATGTTGTTTTTGAAAACGTTGGATTTAAAAAAGTAAGGTTTCAGCGGTTCATACTTAAAGCTTCAAGTTTCAAAGATTCAAGTTTCGAAGGTTCAAGTTTTAAAGCTTCAAGTTTTGAAACTTCCAGTTTCGAAGATTTCAGTTTCGAAAATTCCAGTTTCGAAGATTCCAGTTTCAAAGCTTCAAGTTTCAGAAAATGTCGCCTGCTCGGTGGCAGTTTAATCAGGACTTCTTTTGAACGAACGCGGTTTTCAAGGGGATTATTTAATATTTATATGAGTGATGTAACTTTTAAAGATTGTGAAATGCCTCAGTCTGAATTTAGCGGAGAATTTGCGGGTTTATCGAAGTTTGAGAAGTGTGGGCTTGAAGGCGCTGTCTTTAAAGTAAGTATTAAAAAAGATACCATTAAATTTATAAAGTCTAATTTACGGGGAATTAGTTTTGCGGGTCTTGATTTACACGGTTTTGATTTCAGTGATTTGGATTTACATGAAGTTGTTTTTAATGGGGCAACGTTAACGGGTGCTCAATTTAAAAATGCGAATCTTTATAAGGCTCAATTTAAGGATGCTAATCTCAAAGGAGTTGTTTTTGAAGCTGCCGATTTAACGGAAGCAAATTTTCAGGGAGCAGATGTAGATTTAGCTAATTTTGAACGTGCTACACTCGAAAAAACAATTTTGAAAGATACAAAAAACATAACAAAAGCATTATTTGAAGATGTTGATTTGGCCGTTGCCAAAGATGTTCCGCCAGCATTGCAAAAAAAACTGAAAGAAGAAAAGTTAAATTTTAAAGGGAAAGAAGTAAAAGATCGTGATTTCAATGGACAAGATTTGCATGATGCAAACTTTGAAGGAGCAACACTTTCTCACGTTAATTTTACTAATGCAAATTTAGCTGGTGCACATTTTGAAAGGGCAAAGCTTTCTGAAGTTGATTTTACTACCGCAGATTTATCTTATGCTTTTTTCAATGATGCTCGCATAGAATCAAGTATTTTTAATAAGACGGAGATGCTTGCCTCAAGATTTCGCGAGGCAAAGATTAAAGATCTAACATTTGAAAAAATGACTTTAAAAAGTGTTAATTTTGAAATTAGTAAGTTTGAAAACGTTGCTTTTAAAGATGTAATATTTGAGTCGCCTGAATTAAGCTATGCAAAATTTAAAAATAGTACTTTGCAGAATGTTTCTGTAATGGGTCATCTAGAAGAAGGAAAACGACAAGTTTTAGAGAATATTTCTTTTGAAGGGTCAGAGATTAAAGATAGTAAAATTGAACGATTTGTTTTATCAGGAAAGAGCTTTGATAAATGTACGATTACTAATGTTTCTTTTAACGACCTAGAATTCAAGAAGTTTAAATTTAACGAATGCAATTTGAGTAAAGTTGAGTTTAACAATTCAGATTTATCATCTGAAGTAAAAATTAATTCAACGTTAGAAAATGTTCAATTTAATAATGTGAATCTTTCCACGGCAGACTTTCGGAAGTCAACATTGATTAATATTACATTTAATGGTTCTAATTTAGATGGGGCTTCATTTTATGACGTCAATGCAGAAAATGTTGATTTCGAAAATGCAATAAATATTGGAAGTGCGCTTTTTAATAACGCTTACTTTAAAAATGCCTTGCATTTAAATGGAGTCACTTTTATGCATCATGTAAACGGTGCTCAGTTTATCGATTCAAACTTAGAAGGTGTTTCTTTTCGCGAAGAGTCAAGAAATATGAATCTTACAGGGTCTATTTTGCGAAATAATTCGCTTAAAGCAAAAAACATGTATATGTCTAAGTTCATTAATTCAGATCTAGAAGGGGTGAATCTTACCAAGACTACTCTCTATGGGGCTGATTTTACTGGGGCAAATTTGAAAGACGCAATAATTACTGACCTTGAAATTGAAAACGCTATCTTTGTTGATACTGACATGAGTGGTGCGAAGTTAAAAGACGTTGACTTTAAAGAGGCAAAGGAATTTAAGCGCGTTAATATTGATAATGTTGTTATTGGTGAAAATGTAATTTTCCCATAAATTTTTTAAATAAGTGTTAAGAGGGGAAAAATTTTTCCCCTCTTAATGTGAGCGTTTACGCAGGGCATTATAAATTGTTGCTTCTCTTTTTAAAAACATTTATTTAACAAATAGTTGGCAGTGACAGTGTCCCCGCTGAGCAATATCTTTTTGATGATCTTTACATGGACATATGATATCTAGATTGTCTTTTTTGTTGTCATTAATCATTCGGCATGGACAGTAGGTTTCGCCACATTCCGCTTTTCTTTTGATGAGGGCTGATACGATAGTTTCTACTATTTCTTTGTCTGGGTTCAGGCGAAACCCATGCATTTTTGCGTGTTGTTTTAAATCTCTTAATAAATCGTCAAACTCTTTAGTCTTTTTATGATCGATCATTTTGTTGGTTTTTTTTATTGCATCCATGTTCAATCGCATTTGTAGGGCATACAGGACGGCATTTTCCGCAATGTATACATTTTTTTTGATCGATGTGCGCTATGCCATCTTTAATAGAGATAGCGTTAATGGGACAGATGTTTACGCAGATACCGCAGCCGATACATTTTTCTTTGTTAATTTTAGGCATAATTATTCTTCTTCCGCTGATTTTTTAAAAAATGGACAATCTTCTTTTTTTGCTGTTTTGTCGAGCACGCCCCTAATAAATTCATTGCAGGTTTTAAAGCCACATTTTCCACAATTTAAATTGGGGATGCGACTTTTTAATTCTTTTCCTAGCGTATATTGTTGATATACTTTTTTCTCATTAATTATTTTATTACCGTAACAGTATCCACATATCGCTATGGCATTGAATGTTTTAATGTTAAATCTTTGTTGTTGAGATCAGGTGATTCTTTTATGAGGTTTGCAATATCAATAGCACCTTCACCGGTAAGGCCATTTACGTCGACAATTATTGCATTTTCATTAATTTTTAAGATTTTTGCGCGGAAAATTTCTCTTTCTGCTTGAGAGATAAGGTCTCCCTTGCTAATTGCTACGATATCAGCTTGCGTGAGGATGGGGCCATAACGTGAAGGATCTCCTGCCGTTATATCTAAAATGTTTATTCCTAACCCTTCATGTACGTATGGTGAGCACCTGAGGCAAAGGCCAGCTGTTTCAAGGAGTATAATATCTTTGTCTTGGTTTTGTTTTAATATTTTTGGGATTTCTAGAGCGGTGTAATGATCAGGACAGATATCTCCTGCCAACTTTTTAACGGTAGGAATATTTAATTCTTTTTCTATTTTTTCATTGTCAGATGTTTGTATGCAGTCGAATTTTGCAAAAAACAATTTGTAATCATTTTTAAGTTCTTTTGCAATATGTTTAACAATACTTGTTTTTCCAGCACCCGGTGTTCCTGCAAAAATTATAAATTTCATAAAAAGGCTTCTTTTTTTTGAAGGTTTAATGTCCGTCGTTTATTTTTCTACAGTCTATTGCTACGTCTTTTATTTCCAGCCCCATTCTTATTTTTTCTCTGATTTTTAAATTGTGGCTTTCTATCCAGTTGAGATAATGAGCGATATCATGTTCTTGCTTTGTTGTATCTAAAACATCAACTATGCCGCCATTTTTTATAATCAGTCTTTTATTTGTGCTTAAGGCTAATGATGGGTCGTGGGTTACGATTAAAATTATTTTATTTTTTTTGATCAAAATTTCTACAGCTTTTTCTTTTTTTATTCCTGCATTTTCGAGTTCATCTATTAATATGATAGGTGAATCACTAATGATTGCTACATCTGCAATCATGAGGGCTCTACTTTGTCCGCCTGATAGATTTAAGAGATTCATCGTTCGTGAAATTGCTTCGCCTGTAATTTGATTTGCTTGATTGATGACTTCGTCAATTATTTCGGGAGTCTGTTTTTTGCCTCGAGATTCAAGGTGTAATTTGAGAAAATCTTCAACGGAGATGTCTGTTAAAAAATGCATGCTTTGAGAAAGAGATGCGATAAGCTTTCTTTTTGGATTGAATCGAATTTCCTTGCTTGGTTTTTTATCATTAACCAGAAAGAGCCGACTGCTTTTTGTATCCTTTTGGGCGAGTCGCTCGATGTCATAAAGTAGTTGGCTTTTTCCTGCTCCTGTATTTCCAACAATTGCGATTGATTGGCCAATTTCAATATCAATCGGTTCAAAAGCTTCTGGTTGTCCACTTTTGTCTTTACCCGGTAGAATCGTAATTTTTCTAATTGGTTCATTCATTGTTTTCTACACGTTCCATTTTTAATTATTTCAAAAAATGTTTTCCAGGAGAGATTTTTTAGATGTCTCCTGGAAAACATTTTTTCATGTACTTATGCGTTTATTTGCGCGGGCAGTCTGGGCGTGGCCCAAAGCTTGTTCCTTGTGGGCCCTTTCCATCTTTATTGGGTCCAGATCCATCACGCTGTAGTGTGCGTCCCGTTGTGCCGCCACGTGGTGAATGAGGGCCTGTGCCGTTTTGTTTTAATAGTCTATCGCTACTGTTGCTTCTTCCTCTTCCTCCGCCATCACGCATGGCATTTGCCATGTGAAATGCACAAAGGCAAGAAACAGCCAATGTTGAAGAAATAAGTATCTTCTTGATATTCATGTTAGTTCCTTTCGATTTTAATCGCATATCCTTTGATTAAGGCCTCTGCGATTTTTTTATTTGCACGATTTAAAATTCGAGCAAATGTCGGCTGAGAAATGTTCATTTGTTTAGCTGCATCTACTTGATTTAAATTTTCATGCGCGTGAAGCCGTATGGCCTCAAATTCATCTGTCTCAAGGCTGATTTCGTTTAAGCTCCTGAGAGGTATGCCCTGTGGTTTAAAGTACGTTACGCGAGCATTTCCCCTCAAGCAGCGTGGTTTGAACGGTCTAACCATTGTTTTTTAGATCTTTTTTTAAATCTGCAATATCTTTTTTTAGCTCGGTGATTTCATCTTCAAGTTTTTGGTGTTGTGGTTCAAAATTTTCTGAACTTTCATTGTAGAAAGGACAGTTCAAACGGCAACCTCTTCCGCGGCCGCCACCGCAGTTTCCCATTCCTCTTCCTGTACGTGGTCCTTTTCCTTCAGGTCCTGTTCTATCAAATCTTGGCATGATTTTCCTCTATTTTTTAATTATGAATATATATTCATTATATAGGTATGCTTTTAGTCTGTCAAGACAAGTGGATTGTAGTGCCATGATGCTCGTGTTCGTACGAAGATTTTTGCGAAGGTGAGTGGCCTTGCAAGTGTTCCGTTTGATCGACTAGTCGCTCAAACGGAGTGATTTTGCGAAGCAAAATTGTATCGAAGGACCATGCTGGACCTGGTAAGTAAGCTGCTTGATCGCGTGATATCAATAATTGTGGCGGACAAGTAACAAAGTCTCACGCAAGATTACATTGTGATTTGTTTTCACATGAAAAGTTCACTGTTTGATATAACTGTCATTATTACAAAAAGTGGTCTTGGTTGTGAAAAAACTAAATTTTTAAAGCTATGTTATTTGCGAATACAGAGTTCTTTTGATACATCTTGTGGATGTAGATAATCTGTAAGTATCTTATCAAACGGCTCATATGAACAGTGACTTCCGCATGTAAACAAATCTATAAAACAGGCATTATGTTCGGGATAGGTGTGGATACTTGCATGACTTTCTGAGAGTACAATGAAAGCAGTCATTCCACCTCCTGGGAAGCGTTCATAATCAGATTTTAATATAGTTGCACCAGATGATTGAACAGCTTTTTCAAAAGCGATAATTAATTCATTGATATTGCATAGCGCTTTTTTATCACACTTTTTGTAACTTGCAATAAAATGACGTCCATAAAAATCATATGAACATAAGGAAGTGTTTAAAAATAAAAAAATAACGCATAGATAATAGAGCATGAATTTTTTATTCAATTGTTTCCCTTATTTTTTTATGAAGAATATTTAGATAAGAACTAAAGATCGGCTTTTTCACAATGAATTATAACTTTTTTATTTAAATAAATCCATATTAAATTTTTGATTAAAACATCTAGCATTTTTTATTAAAGCAAGACCATTTTGTTTATTCATGTCAGCACATACGACTTGTGCTTGATGTTGCAGGAAAGCTTTTACTATCGCTTTGCCAATGCCCGATGCGCCACCAGTTACGATGACAACTTTATTTTGAAATAAATTTGGATCAAAGCAAGTTGCTGATGCAAACAAATAAAAAAATAGAGCAATGAAAATTATTTTTTTTATGATAATCACCTTTGTTTCAGAATTCAAAAATTAATTCCAATGCTAGTATAATAAATTCATAAAATAGGGACAGGCTAAAATAAAATTGCTATTTAGAGATATAATG
>CAYUHH010000021.1:0-8768 GCA_964444435.1 uncultured Pseudomonadota bacterium
TGAATATAAATTTCGAATAATGGCTGATTACACTGGTGACTGGGAGTATTGGCTCGCAGGTGCAGGCATTGCAACAGCAGGTTTAATTGGATACACTTTGGGCCAAGCAAAACGAAAAAGTGAAGAACGTATCAGACAAAACATAGCTCAATTAAAACTCTTTAAAAACGCAATAGATAAAGGCATTTCAACCGCATTAGCATCAGATCTACATGATGTGATATTGGATCGTTTACCGGGCGATATTAAACGTGCTTCACAATTATCATTCAGCGATACAAAAAAATTCTTGGGAGGAATTCTCCGCTTTGGACCACGCTACATCTCGCATAAATTATTTGGCAAACCAGTTCACCCTGCTATCGAACAGTTTATTCTTGAAAATGTAAAAACCCCAGAAGAACGAGAGCGTATTTTACAACTTATCTGCCCTTTCTCAATCAACGACGGCATGATTGCATTATATAAATCACTGGGAATACCCGTTTTTGCATGCTCAAACAGCGGCGGTGAATCATATCATTGGATTGACGAAAAATCAGGAGGAAAACTCAGTGATCTTTTCACCGACATCCAAGTAGGCGCAAAAGAAGAAAACTATCCTCAAAAAGACAAAAAAGAAACATTTGAGCTCTTGCTGCGCAAAATGAAAGCAAAAAGTATTGAGCCGGAAGTATTACTCTATGTAGATGATAAAAAGAAAAATGGTAAAAAAGCAGCAGAATCACTGGCACCTTGTGGAATTACTGTCTACCCTTATGTCTTTAAAAATATTGAAGAATTCAGAAAAGATTTAAGATCTGCAGGAATTATCTAATCATTCTTAATGGAAAAACTTGAAGGGAAGCAATTGCTTCCCTTTTTTTTTGCTCAAATTATAGATATCATACATATATAATGCTAGGATTTAAGCGAAAAACATGATACAAATCTAGGGGGAGAAAAACATGAGTCCACATACAAAACAATTAATTATTCATTATTCTGATTCGCACGAAATCCTTGCAGAAAGTGATCTTGATAATCCATTACATCAATCATCAATTCACAAAAAAAATACTATCATCGCATTTGATTTGCATGGCGTCATTTTTCAAATGTCACCACTTCTTGTTGTAAAACATCTTCTTAAATGTCCATCTAAAAAAAGTTTTTTTAAGCTTCTGTGCAATATTCCCTTTATGTATAACTTTATTCGTACCATCTGCTGCAAAAAAGTTATTGATGAATGGATTTTTTCATTTGCAAAAAAGTACGAAGATTTTGCACAAATACAAACAACTGCCTTTGAAGTTGCCAATGCACAAAAACCAATGCCCTCTATGAAAGAACTACTTCTCAAACTTAAAAAACAAAATTATAAGCTATGTATTTTTTCTAATATTGGAGAACAATCCATTGCAACACTCCAAAAACGCTTTCCAGAAATATTTGAACTCTTTGATACTATTATTTATAGCTCTCCAAAGGATAACTATGTGGCAAAACCTTCATCAGCCGCATTTAAAAAATTGTTTGAGACCACAGATAAAGATCAATCTTATGTTTTTATTGATGATAATAAGAAAAACATAAAAAAAGCACGGATTTTTAATATTTATGGAATTCGTTTTATCAATACGTTAATACTCGAAGATACACTCCATCAAATTGGCATACTTTCTTAATAACTCTTGAAAATTTTTGAGGACTCCTTTAAGTTTTGAAAAAACACACAAAAGGAGTTCTCCCGTGAAAAAAAGCCTTATTCTTATTTTTACACTCAGCTGTTCCGCTGTTCAAACCTTTAAGCCTGATCATTATATTGCACAATTTAATGCGCTCTCTCCAACAGGGAAAAAAACAATTCAAACAATTTTATTTGATGGATGCGCCTTTGGAAAAATAAAAAAAGAAAATAAAAAATCGCTTCCACTTATGAAAAAAGCCTTCCAATTATGGCAAGAAGTAACTACCTATACGCAAATAAAATTATTATATAAAGCACACCAAAAAACTGCTCAAGAAAAAGCCGTAGCTAAAAAAGCGTATACGCAAACCTTTGAAGAATTACAAAAAACCATAGTTCCTCAATCAAAACATTTTTTTGAATCATCTAATATCATAAAAACCATTGAGAGTATTCCTTATCTCAATCTTCAAAAAACTGCTCCAAAAGAAAAACGCTCTTATCTTCAAAAAACAACCCAATTTTTTAAGGGTCTTTCCAAAAATTTAAAAAATTTATTCAAGCCTCAAAAGCATCCCCTCATAGATATGGAAACAATCAATGAAAAAGAAGCGCTGCTTGAATTCGTACAAAACACCATCCAAGAAACACAAAAATGGCTTGAACAAACGCCAAAAGAAAGTTGCCTTAATAACCCCTTCTGTCTGATTAAAAACTCTCTAGGTTAAACAGAGGATAAACAGTTCGAATTTATATGGTATACTTAAAAAAGTAAAAGAAGTACATGCATAAATAAGGTGAATGTTATGGATATCACTATATTTTTAAGCGCATTTAGTCTCCTTGCGCTCGTTTATTTTTTTATTGGATTCTATGCATCAAAAAAAATCCATAACACTACTGATTATTTTTTAGCAGGACGCAACCTTGGATTTTTTGCAGTTACCTTTACCTTGATAGCAACACAGCTCGGAGGCGGATTCTTTGTCGGCATGAGTGAAGATGCATACAAAATGGGCTATTTTGGTATTTTTTATGCACTGAGCATGACGGTTGGCTTCCTTCTTCTGAGCTGCGGATTCGCATCAAAAATGCAAGCTTTAGGCGTTGCAACGACCGCAGAAATTTTTCAAACAAAATACAAAAGTATTTTTTTAAAAAAAGCAGCGTCATTACTCTCTATTGCAACAATGAGTGGTCTTCTTATCGGACAAATTGTTGCCTCAAAAGAACTTTTCAAGTATGCCTTAGAAAATGGTCCATTCATGCAAACTTTCTTTGTTTTTTTCTGGATCTTTATCATCGCATATACCATTGCAGGCGGACTAAAAGCTGTTGTAATAGCGGACACATTCCAGGTTGCTTTAATTCTTCTATTTAGTTGGGGCGTTTTCCTTTATGCTCTTTTTACGACGAACAGTAGCTGGTTTCTACAAAAAGCAATCGAAACACAACAAACATTTTTTTCTGTTTCACATCAAGACCTTCTCGTTCTTTTACCAACCTTAATTATGCCCGCACTTTTTTCTCTGATCGAACAAGATTTAGCACAAAGGTTCTTTGCTGCAAAAAGTAAAAAGGTTGCCACATTTTCAGCCCTTGCAGCAGGGCTCACATTAATGGGATGCTCGTTGATACCTGTTTATTTTGGCATGATGACAAGAATCAAAGGCTTACCCCTCCTTAAAGGCGCAAGCCCTCTTCTTTACTCTATTGCTGCTGTAACCAATAATATTGTTGCAGCCCTTATATTTTGTGCTCTTATCGCCGCAATTACATCAACTGCTGACTCGCTTTTATGTGCAATCAGTTCTAACGTTGCCCAAGATTTTAATTTTTCATGGACAAAAATTAAAAACAAATTACGACTTTCACAAATCGTTACTTGTATTACAGGCATTACTGCTTTTGCTCTTTCCTATTTCTTTTCACACAACGTAATTGAAATTTTAGAAGAAAGTTATGCTATCTCTGTCAGCGCTCTTTTTGTTCCACTTATTTTTGCATATTTCAAAAAAGACTTAAGTAAAAAGGCTGCATATTTATCAGTTTTACTTGGATTTAGCTCATTCCTCTATTTTAAGATATTCCCAATGCTAGGTTCGAGTATCATCATTCTTGGATTATCGCTCATGGGATATGTATTGGGTTCTTTGCTTGATAAAAACCTACGGCTTCACTTTAAAACCACGCCGTGAACAAGATTTACATATATGTTGATAGGCAGATTCAACATCATCTGCAATAACAAAAAAATCTTTAACATGGGGATGGATATAGCCACGCGTTAAACCATCATTAACCCAAATTTCCAATTTTCCCCAATATTCTCTCCCATATAAAATAATAGGATAGCGACGAAGCATTCCTGTATCCATGAGAGTTAAAATTTCAGCTAATTCATCATATGTTCCAACACCACCAGGAAACACAATGTAAGCTGCTGAAAAGTGCATCATGAGCCATTTACGTAACACAAAATTTTTGACACGCACAAAAGAACCATGCGCTTGAGGAATCGCCCCCTCTTCTAACTTTGAAACACCAATTCCCAAGTTCGTCATTCTTTTTTTATTTTTTATTCTAGCGCCCCGAGCAGCCGCCTCCATAATTCCTGCGCCACCACCCGTTATAATTGAAACATTATTATTCACCAACAACGAGGCTAATTCTGTAGCCGCCTTTGCGTAAGAACTTTCAAGTTTCAACTTAGCCCCACCAAAAAATGTTACACGTGGCGCATATAATTTAAAAACTTTCCACAAACCAGGAATTATAGAAAGGGTATCGCGCAACCAAACAAACGTGTACCAAATAGTTTGACCTAATCGCTTCAAAAAGAAAAACATATCGCTCCTTTTAATCTTTATATTTGCCATCATAAGAAAAGACACAGGGAAGGTAAACAAGATTTTATTGCGAAGTTTTAACTTCTTATGAAATACTAATCAAGATAAAAGGAAAAGCATAATGAAACATCTCTATGTTTTATTATTATTCTGCACTCTCGCAGCAGAAAAAAAAGATGTCTGGGTAAATATATACATTCACGGTACAATCACGCCCCACCTCTCAATGAGCGACTTTCTTAAAGTACTTAATCATACACAAAAAAAATCAATTTATGCAGAAATCACTCGCTTCATTAGAACTGATCCTTTCTTTCATCAAGCACAACCAATTCAAGAACTTAATTTAAAAAAAGCCTTCCCAACAAAATCACAAAAGGGCCATGGTGCCAATATTTTTGCAGAATTTTATGACAAAATTAGCAAAATTATCGCCCCTGATAATCGTGAAATTAAACACTATACTTTTGGATGGTCAGGACTCTTAAGCAATACTTCTCGAAGAAAAAGTGCACAAAAACTATTCGAACAACTTCATCGAAAATTAAAAAAAATGGAAATGCAAAATTTACAGCCACATGTACGCATCATTGGTTATAGTCACGGAGGAACGCTCGCACTTTACCTTGGAGACGAAGCACACAAAAACAGACCTTTTCCATTCTTTGTTGAAGAACTCATTCTTATATCAACACCTATTCAAGAAGATACAAAAAAATATGTTTCAAGCCCCCTCTTTAAAAGAGTATTCAGCTTCTATTCAAAAGGGGATCGCGTCCAAGGAAGTGATTTTCTCTCGTCACCCGATTACTCATTCTCTCATCAAAAATTTTTAGATAAGGCAGATTTCAAAGTCCCACATAAAGTCACCCAAATACAAATCAGATTTTTACGAAAAAACATTTATGCAAAACATCCTGACGGCTCTATTAAAAAATTACACCGCCGACAATACGTTAATCCAGGCCACACTGAAATGTTTTTCTTTGGATGGGCAGCCGACTGGTACCGCAAACATTTCCCTATCACGCCACTACCCACAGCATTAGTTCTCCAACTACCCATTCACCACCTTAAAAAACAACCCATTGCCGGAACAGACTTGCGTGCAACAATTATCCCTGAAGATGAAACGATTATCATAAAAGACAACCAAACAAAAGAAGAAGTAGCGGTCCCCTTTTTTACAAAAAGACAATTTGCGAGCCTCAGGAGAGAACTCGGACAGTTTAAACCTCATAATTATAGAGAACAATATAAAGAAAAAGTAAAAGAAGCAAAAGAAAAAGCAAAAACAATATTTAAAGGCAAATTGCGCAGAAAACATCGCCAGAGAAAATTAACGGAAACCAAAAAACCTCTTCAAGCACAACCTATTGTTGATCCACTTGATTCCACAACACTAAGAAATCGTTCATCGAAAGTTGTTGTGCACGTAAGTCCAAAATCTTCAAGTCAATCTCACTAAGATTGTAATGAGAGTGCATTAAATTATTGCGCAAGGTACGTCGCGGTTGCTTGAAACATGTCTTAATAAAAACCCAAAAGGCTTCTTCATGTTTAATCTCACGCAAATCTTTTTTTGGTTTAAAATACAAAAGACGAGAAAAAATTTTTGGTTGCGGATAAAATGCTTCAGGAGGTACTTTATCTAGCAATTTCCATTCAAAAAACCATTGAAAAAACAAAGAAGCAAAGCCGTAACTACGACCCCGTGTCTTCAAAATTTTTTGAGCAACCTCCTCTTGCACCATAATCACACCTTCTTTTAATAAGGCACGATATTTGTGCAAAAGATGCAAGATTGGAAAGGTTACCTGATACGGAAGATTTGCTAACAATGTCCACGGCTGATCTGACTCAAATCGTTGAAAATCAAAATCTAAAAAATTCTCTTCAAAAACTGTTAATCGAGGATCTGCGATCTGTCGAAGTACTGCGGCCCATTCTGGATCAATTTCAAAAACCCATAACTTCTTTAGTTTTTCTCTTAAAATCGCTTTGGTTAATGCGCCTGCACCCCCGCCAACTTCAAAAACTGCCATTTCTGACGTTAAATCAACTGCAGATAACAGTGAATCAATATAACGCATATCTTTTAAAAAATTTTGGCTATATTTTTTCTTTAAACGAATTGGCGGATTTTTTTGCATAAAACGCTTATCCCGAAATTAATACATCTTGGAAGAAATCTAATCTATCAAGCACTTGCCCAGCACCTTTTACTACACACAAAAGCGGATCTTCTGCAACACGAACAGGCAGACCCGTTTCCTTTGATATTAATTTATCAAGACCATTGAGCATCGAACCACCACCTGCTAATACAATGCCGTTATCAACTAAATCGGACGAAAGTTCAGGCGGAGTATTTTCTAAAGCAATTTTAACAATATCAATAATCTGACTTATTGTTTCTAATAAAGCTTCATTTACTTCGTCACTGGTCAAATCAATAGTTTTAGGCACACCCGTAATTAAATCTCTACCCTTAACTTTCGTTGATTTATTTTTAACTTCAGGCATCACCGTACCAATAGTAATCTTAATTTGTTCGGCGGTACGCTCACCAATTAACAAGTTGTACTTGCGCTTACAATATTGGACAATTGAATCATCCATTTCATCGCCGCCAACCCTAATAGATCTACAGAAAACTTCGCCCATCAACGTAATAACCGCAACTTCTGTTGTACCACCACCAATATCAACAATCATATTGGCACAGGGCTCGTGTATCGGCAAGCCAGCTCCTATCGCAGCTGCAATAGGCTCTTTAATAATATAAACTCGATCTTCACGAACACCTGCATGTTTAGCAGTTTCTTCAACGGCCCGCAATTCAACTTGCGTAATCCCGGAAGGAACCCCTATAATCATGCGTGGAGAAACTAAAGTTCTTCTATTGTCATGAACTTTACGAATAAAATAACGAAGCATCGCTTCAGCCTTTTCAAAATCTGCAATAACCCCATCTCGCAACGGCCGACATGCAATAATATTTCCAGGAGTTCTTCCAAGCATGTCTTTTGCAACCTTTCCCGCAGCAATAACCTGATTGCCCTTCGTTTTAACAGCTACAACTGATGGCTCATCAAGAACAATCCCCTTATTCTTTGCAAACACCAAAGTGTTTGCAGTTCCCAAATCAATTGCCATATCATTTGAAAAAAAGCTAAAAAGCCGCCGCGCGGGAATAATTTTACTCACAAAATTTTTCATAACACCACTCTGGTCTATCTAAAAATGAAATTCCATACCTAAAGAGATCCGATACGTCTTCAACACATTTTTGGAATCAAATAGCTGCGTTGGAATCGTAAAATCAAAATAAAAACGAGGGCCATACTCTTTAATTACTACCCCCTTTGTAAAGTCGTAGTCTACACCAACGGTAAAGTATTCGTTATTCCATCTTGAATTATCACATAGTCGATTTAAACGTGGGGAATAAACGGAACTAGAGTAAGTCCAATGATCTCGCAAATGAGCAACAAAGGTATAACCACCATAAGCACCAAATCCATCTTGAATATCATCCCACAGCAAATAAGGAGAAAATGCAAAAGTAAAACCCGGATCAACCTTTGCCCTATCCACAAGAGCACCGTACTGTAACGCTTCTTGGCACATTGGCATACGATGAAGTGCTACCTTTGAAAAACGCTTACTCGTATAAAGCCATAATCCAAAAAAAATGTCATCTGTTAACTCAAGGGCCATCTCTCCTTGCAAAAAGATTCCGTAATGCCCATCTCCCCCAAAAGGAACCGCTGACTGTGCATAAATATTTCTTTTATCACCTGTTGGCAATAACGCGCCAACCCATAAGCTGAGGTCCAATTGCCTAAACTTCCATACATAATTTTCAATCGTTCCTATGCGAAGATACAATTCAGAATCACTCAGACCAGTCGCACTCCATTGCCCCGCATTCAACCCAAGTAACTTGTTGGAATTTAAACGAGCTTGTTCAAGCGCCCACTCACGGCCAGGATATGAAGATGTCCCTTTTACAATTGCAATATTTTTCTTCGCTTTATCAGAAATTTTATAGTCATATCGACTATTAACATGCATTACTGAAACAGCCGCACCAAGAGATATATGATCTGTAAATGCATATTCAAACGCACAATCAAAACCGGTAGCACGTAACTTACCATTACATACATACGGCAATTCAATTGTTTCCCATTCAGTTAGATAATATGGATTATTTATTTCCACCATTTTCATTGCGGTATTTA
>CAYUHH010000021.1:8778-9329 GCA_964444435.1 uncultured Pseudomonadota bacterium
GAATCTGTCAAAATTTAATCTTGCCAAATCATACTGCCCACCTAAATCAGGCAAGCGAGTATCATAATGTTCATCACGAGCCTCATCTGCAGTCATAAAGAATGCGCCCGCATTAAATCGAGACGGCTTATCCTTTGTACGCGATGTAATTCGTTCATTTAAGGGAAATAGAAACCTATTATCAAAATAGGAAAAAATGCTTGTCCAACAAGATAGTACTAGGAGAATTCGTATTTGCTTACTCATTAACCGGCCTCATACTGATTGTGCTTTTATTTGGTGGAGAGAGTGGGATTTGAACCCACGATCCCGTCATTCAACGAGATAACCGCTTTCGAGGCGGCCGCTTTCGACCACTCAGCCATCTCTCCAGGTAATCTCCGACCATTTAAGCATACCGGATTCCCTATTTTTTTAAAGTATTCTTAAAGATACCCAGCGACTTTTTTAAAATAACCCTTTTCATCTATGAAATGATCAATTTAAACTCTATATTTACAGGTGTCACGCAATTACTCCAAAGTTATGATTGAATCGGCACAGTGAATCAT
>CAYUHH010000022.1:0-9208 GCA_964444435.1 uncultured Pseudomonadota bacterium
AAGATCTTCAATGCCAAATGATGCACCAGAAGCAGTAGAATAAGTAAATCCAAGTTTCTTAATGCTATCAAGCATGACAACTGTTTTTTCACGACCAAACTTGTAATAAACTTTTTCAATTAAGCGAGCAACGTCACTCTTCTTAATCACGCGATTAACCAACTCAAAATCTGAACCTTCAGGCAATGCGCGATATAAAATTACACGGCCAACAGTGGCTGAAATAATTTTACCTGACTGCAAACGAACCTTAATTAAAGCGTGCAATGAAGCAACATTTGACTGAAAGGCAGAAACAACCTCATCAGTACTTGCAAAAACAATTCCCTCACCCTTTGCACCACGACGAACCTTGGTCATGTAATATAACCCAAGGACCATATCCTGTGATGGAACAGCAATCGGACGGCCATTTGCAGGTGACAACAAATTCTTACTTGCAAGAATCAACTCGCGTGATTCAGCCTGTGCCTTCAAACTCAACGGTAAATGAACAGCCATTTGATCACCATCAAAGTCAGCGTTAAACGCTGAACATACTAACGGGTGAATACCAATAGCTTTACCTTCAACTAAAATTGGGAAAAATGCCTGAATACCCAACCTGTGCAATGTAGGAGCACGGTTAAGAAGAACTGGCCGTTCTTTTACAACTTCTTCAAGAATATCCCAAATAATATCTTCATTATCTTCAATTAATCGTTTAGCCGCTTTTAAATTAGGAGCATGCTCACAACGAACAAGCTCTGCCAAAACGTATGGTTTAAAGAGTTCAAGTGCAATTATTTTTGGCAAACCACATTGATCCATCTTCAATTCAGGATCAACAACAATTACAGAACGTCCAGAATAATCTACACGTTTACCAAGCAAGTTTTGACGGAAGCGACCTTGCTTACCACGAAGCATTTCACTTAAAGATTTAAGTGGTCTCTTATTTGAGCCACGAACCGGTTGACCACGACGACCATTGTCAATCAATGCATCAACAGATTCTTGAAGCATACGTTTTTCGTTTTTCACAATAACGGATGGTGCCTCAATATCCATTAAACGTCTTAACCGAATATTTCTATTTAATACACGACGATAAAGCTCGTTCAAATCAGAACTTGCAAATCGACCACCTTCCAAAGGAACTAAAGGACGTAAATCCGGCGGCAAAACAGGAAGAACTTCCAGAACCATTAAATCTGGAGTCAAATTTGCATTCTTTAAATCAGAAAGAACTTTAACACGACGCATTAATTTATGACGCGTTGTAACAGATGAAGATCGTTCGTAATCTTTCTTTAATATATTTAGTTCTAATTCTAAATCCATCTTAGAAAGGATGTCACGAACAACCGACGCCCCCATGTCAGCTTTAAAGTCAGCATCTTCCGGATGAGCATCACAATACTCTTCGTATTCCAAACTCGTTAAAACCGTCTTCACTGAGTAAGGAGAATTACCTTGATTTGAAACCATATAAGCAT
Source organism: uncultured Pseudomonadota bacterium (assembly GCA_964444435.1). GTDB lineage: Bacteria > Babelota > Babeliae > Babelales > UBA12409 > UBA12409. Next base: position 1,479 of record CAYUHH010000022.1, read on the forward strand.
CGAAATAAATAATGCGTTCCAAGTCTTTTACCGGCAAATTCATGATAACACTCAAAAAGCTTGGAATTCCCTTGAGATACCAAATGTGAGAAACTGGAGCCATAAGTTCAATATGCCCCATCCGTTCACGGCGCACACGAGCTTGAATGACTTCAACACCACATTTTTCACATGTCACACCACGGTGCTTCATGCGCTTATATTTACCGCAATTACATTCCCAGTCTTTTACCGGACCAAAAATTCGAGCACAAAAAAGACCATCTTTCTCAGGCTTTAATGTACGATAATTAATCGTTTCAATTTTTTTTACTTCGCCATACGATAATGAACGAATTTTTTCAGGTGAAGCAAGCGAAAGACGAACAGCATTAAACTGTGCAGCATTAACGTACTCCTTAAATCGCGCAAGCATCTGACTATTCACTTATTTCCTCCCTGCTTCCCTTGAATAAATCAACCTGTAAAGCCAAACTTTGAAGTTCTTTAATTAACACGTTGAATGATTCTGGCAATCCTGGATCTGGAATTTCCTTTCCATCTCCACGTACAATAGTTTCATATACACGATGACGTCCCGTTACATCATCAGACTTATAGGTCAACATTTCTTGTAAGGTGTACGCCGCGCCATACGCCTCAAGCGCCCATACTTCCATCTCACCAAAACGTTGTCCGCCAAACTGCGCTTTACCACCAAGTGGCTGCTGTGTGACCAATGAATATGGACCAACAGAACGAGCATGCAACTTATCATCAACCATGTGATTCAATTTCAACATATAAATAGAACCAATCGTTACCGGTTGCTCAAAATATTCACCAGTCCGACCATCATGCACCATGTAAGCACCTGAAGTAGAAAGATCAAGATCTTTCAGTAATGGCAAAATATCCTGTTCAAATGATGCACCGTCAAAAACGGGCGTAGCAAATGCAAGGCCATGTTTTGCAGTGCGCTCAGCTAATTCAAGAACCGCATTTTTGCCATAACTCTTTTCATACTCTGTCATAAATGGTTTTCCATACCATTTATCTAAATATGAAATAGCTTGATCCATGCATTTCTGTTCAATAAGCTCTCTGAGCTTACGCCCAGCTTGAAGACCTGCAAACCCCAGTATTGTCTCTAATATCTGACCAACATTCATACGTGATGGCACACCAATTGGATTCAAAACAATATCAACAGTACGTCCGTCATCCAAGTATGGCATATCTTCACGAGGAACAATTGTTGAAACAACACCCTTATTACCATGACGACCAGCCATCTTATCACCAACTTGAATATGGCGCTTAGACGCAACATAAATCTTAATCATCTTGATAACACCGGAAGGTAACGGGTCACCCTTCTTCAACGCACTAATACGTTCTTTACGCAAGTTTTCTAAAATTGAAATTTGCGTTTCATACGCTTGCAGCAAACGAGTTAACTTTTTATTAGCAGCATCACTCAATGTTTTAACAGCAAGTAATTTTTCCGGAGCTAATTCAACGAGCGCTTCAAAATCAAAAGTTTTCTTTGTTTTTAAAATTTTAGTAGAAACTTTTGCACCCGGAACTTGTTTTTTCAAAACATTCAACGCCTTCTGAACAATCATTTGCCCTAAAAGGTTGCCTTGTTTTTCATACTCTGAATCAAACTTAGCTGTTTCAGCTGCTACCACATCTTTATAACGCTTATCTTTACGAATACCACTTCGAGAGAAAACTTTGATATCTACAACCGTTCCCTCAATCCCTGGCGGTACACGCAATGACGTATCACGAACTTCGCGAGATTTTTCACCAAAAATCGCACGCAATAATTTTTCTTCAGGAGAATATTGGACATCACCCTTTAAGGTAACTTTGCCAACTAAAATATCTCCCGGTTTTACACGACCCCCAATGCGAACAACCCCATCTTCATCTAAAGCGCTGAGAGCTTTTTCACTTACATTTGGAATGTCGCGAGTAATTTCTTCAGGTCCGAGTTTCGTATCACGAGCTTCAACAATGTATTCATCGATATGAACCGATGTTAATGCGTCTTCAGCAACCAAACGCTTGCTCAAGACAATAGCATCTTCAAAGTTATATCCATGCCATGGCATAAATGCAACCAGCAAATTAGTTCCTAATGCAAGCTCACCATTTGAAATAGCTGCGCCATCAGTTAACACTTGCCCTTTTGAAACACGATCACCTACATTAACAATAGGTTTTTGATGAATCCACGTACTGTAACTTGAACGTTCGAATTTGCGCAAATGATAGATATCAATACCACCAGCTAACCACGCATCAGTTGTGCTAAACTCTGTTTCATCTGAACGAACAATAATTTTTTCAGCCGAAACATATTCAACAACACCTGTATGACGAGCACTAATAACGGCACCAGGCGAAGCCTTGCATACCTCACACTCCATCCCCGTTCCAACCATTGAATTCTGACAACGAATCAAAGGCACGGCCTGACGTTGCATGTTCGCGCCCATAAGCGCACGACTTGCATCATCATGTTCTAAGAATGGAATTAAAGCAGAAGCAACAGAAACTAACTGTTTTGGAGAAAGATCAATATACGTAATATTATCAAGATCGGTAAACAAGAAGTTTCCTTCATACCGAGCAAGAACATTTTTATTTTTAATCTTTTCATTAGTCTTATCAACCGCATCAGCTTGCGCAATAAATTTTTTCGACTCTTGAAAAGCATCAAGAAAAACGACTTCATCAAGAAGCTTTCCACCCTTAACAGGACGATAAGCTGTTTCAATAAAACCAAGGCCATTCACCATCGCATAGGTTGCCAATGATGAAATCAAACCAATCGTTTGACCTTCAGGCGTCTCAATTGGACAAATACGACCATAGTGAGAAGTATGAACGTCACGCACTTCATATGTCGCACGATCCTTCGTAACACCACCAGGCCCTAAAGCAGACAAACGACGCTTATGTGCAAGTTCAGATAACGGATTTGTTTGGTCCATAAACTGCGAAAGCTGTCCTGTTCCAAAAAATTCACGCATAACTCCTGCAAGCGGTTTAACATTTAAGAAATCTTGTGGCATCAACGACGCATTTAAATCTTGAGCTCTAAATCGCTCGCGAACAATGCGCTCAATACGTGAAAAACCAACATAGAACTGATTACTTAAAAGCTCCCCAACCAAACGAACCCGACGATTACCAAGATGATCAATATCATCAAGCTCACCTTCACCACGTTCACGCATATTAACCAAGTAACGAACTGTTGAAACAACATCTTCAACCGTTAAGGTTGTCGTATCAACAGGAATATCAAGGCTCAACTTGCGATTCATACGCAAACGACCAACCTTAGTTAAATCATACACACGAGAAGAAAACAACATCGTCTCAAGACGCTGTAAAACATCTTTAATTGAAGCACTATCACCAGGCCAAACCTTGTGATGCAACTCTTTTAATGCTTGTTCTTGCGACATGCAATGATCATGAGCCAATGTTAATGCAATTGTTGGTTGAAACACATACCCATAAGAGGCTATGAGCTCAAAAGAAAGACTGTCATGCTGTTGAAGCACATCATAATGGTCTTCTGTGAAATTTTCACCTTGTGCCGCTAAAACTTCCCCTGTTTGAGGGTCAACGACATCTTTTGAAAAAACCTTATTCAACAACAAGTTTTTTTGAAGCAAAAGACTATCAACTTTTGCTTCAAACAATTGCTTAAGAACACCTTTAGTGATACGACGACCAACAAAAGGGCCCTCCAAAGACTCAGGCAACATGCCTGCTTCTAATCGTTGACCAAGCAAATGATCACTGAGCTTTTTCTTAAATATTCCATTTTCGATCAAAATCGTATCTGAGCCATAAAACTTAGATATGATGTCATCACGAGGAATACCTAAAGCCTGAAGAAATGATGTAACAAGAAGTTTTTTCTTTTTATCAATACGAACATAGAGTAAATCATTGTTATCGAACTCAAAATCGATCCATGAGCCACGCATTGGAATAATGCGCGCCAGATAATATGGACGACCACGAAGATCACTTGCCTTTTTACTTTGAGAAAAGACAACGCCCGGTGAACGATGCAACTGACTTACAACAACACGATCTACACCATTAATTAAAAATGTTCCTTGATTGCCAAGTTTGTAACGACCATCTCCTTCATAAAGATCTGCCATAACAGGAATGTCTGCCAAGAAAATATCCTGCTCTTTAATATCTCGAACAGTTTTATTTCCATCAACATCAACATTCCAAGCAATCAATTGAACCGTTATCCGAAGAGGAAGTGCAAATGTTTGCCCACTCGATCTACATTCGTCAACCGTCATCGGCAACTTCAAGTGAACTCGCGTCAAACAAGAAGGACAAACCCTATAACGAGCAACATCATCCTTTTTACACTTTGGGCACTGCATGTTTGAACTAAGTCGTGAACATCCAGAAGCATTACATGCCGAACAACTCCAAGAATAACGATTAACTATACCCGTTAATTTACCACAAGTACATGCCCAATCACCTAGCTGATAACTGACGTATTCCAAAGACATTTTTCCTTCATAATCAATTGGAAAAATATCTTGCAATACCTTTTCAAGTCCCGACGGAAACCGCTCTTCCGGAAGATAATCAAACTGCACAAAATCGTTAAATGATTTTGACTGCACCTCAATTAAATTAGGAACCGGAACAATATCTTTCAGTTTGCCAAATGATTTACGCACAACTTGCTTACTTCGATCCAAGTAAGACATCAAGCGGCACCTCCCACATCAAATAAATTTAAGCCAATTCTACCTTCGCGCCAGCTTCTTCTAGCAACTTCTTCATTTTTTCTGCTTCTTCTTTAGGAGCAGCATCAGCAACAACTACCGGCGCACCTTCTGCTTTCTCTTTAGCTTCAGTCAAACTCAACCCATTAATTAATGCACGAAGAGCTTTAATAACTTTAATTTTTTCTGAACCAGTTTCCTTCAAAGTGACTTTATACTCACTTTTTTCTTCCGCTTTAACTGCTTCACCAGCGCCAGCGCCAGCTGCTTGAGCTGCTACAGGCATTGCTGCAGAAACACCAAACTCAGTTTCAAGCTTCTTGACCAAATCAGCTAAATCTTTAACTGACATGTCAGATATTTGTTTTATGATATCTTCCTTAGATGGCATAGTAGTACTCCAACTTATATTAATTGTACAACCAAAAAATTATGCTTCTTTCTCTTTCTTTTCTTCAATTTGCTTCAACACAACAAGCAAACGAACAAGCAACATGTTCAACACACCAACAAACTGTGTGATTGGCATCTGCATTGTTCCAACAACTTGCGCAAGCAATACTTCTCTTGAAGGCAAGGTCGCTAAATACTTGACACCATCGGCATCAAGATACTCGCGCTCAACGTACCCAAGAACAACATTTAAATGAGTATTATCTTTGGAAAAGTCATACAAAACTTTTGCAATACTCGTCGCCTCTTCCGCTGCAAAAATAACCCCTCGCTGCTCCTTAAGATGCGGCACAAAACCTTCATACGTAGCATTATCAGCTAAAGCACGTTTTACAAGACGCATTTTTGCAACCCTAAGATGCGCTCCCTTATCACGCAACTTACCGCGCAAATCTTGCATAGCATTAACCGACAATCCACTGCATCCTACCAAGTAAGCTGCTTCAGATTGAGCAAAGTCTTTCTTTAAGGCATCAACCAACGATTCTTTCTCTTGACGATTCATATCCTACACCTTAAACGTTTCATCAACCGCAACTTCTATCCCAGGCCCCATTGTTGACGAAATAGAAACCTTTTTAACAAATCTTCCCTTAGCTGCCGCAGGCCGCGAAGAAACAACAGACTTCATAAGCGCGCTAAAATTATCCAAGAGTTGTTGATCATCAAAAGACTTCTTGCCGATTAGCACATGAATCAAGCCGGTACGATCATTCTTAAAGAACGTCTTTCCCTTTTTTAATTCATTAACAATTGCACCAACCTCAAAGGTTACAGTTCCAACCCTCTTATTTGGCAACAAGCCTCGTGGACCCAAAAGTTTTGCAAGCTTTCCAACAGCCCCCATCATATCGGGAGTAGCAACGGCATTGTCAAACTCGAGCCAACCACCTTGAATTTTTTCAATTAAATCTTCCGCACCAACAATATCTGCTCCCGCTTTTTCTGCATCATGCGCATATGTATCTTTAGCAAAAACAATCACACGAACTTTTTTGCCTGTACCATGCGGATACATAACAGAACCGCGAACAGATTGATCAGACTTACCTGCATCAATACCTAAATTGACATCAACACTTACGGTTTCATCAAATTTGGCATAAGCCACTTTTTTCAATTCGCCAATAGCCTCTTGAGCGCTCATTTTTTTATGCTCGCCCAAAGACGTCGCTGCAGTTTTATATTTTTTACCTCGCGTTGTCATCCGTATCCTTAATCTTTTACCTCAACACCCATACTTCGAGCACTACCCGCAATAATTTTTTTTGCTTGTTCCAGATCAAAAGCGTTCAAGTCTTTCATTTTAGCTTGAGCAACCTCTTCTACGTCTTTCCACGTAATACTCGCAATTGGGCCTGTATGAACAGATGCCCCTTTCTTTACCTTCGCCTTTTTCTTGATTAACTCAGACGCAGGTGCAGTTTTTGTAATAAAGCTGAAGCTACGATCGGTATAAACGGTTATTGCAACAGGAACCGTTTCTCCCTTGCGATTCGCAGTCTCAGCGTTGAAACGCTTACAAAAATCCATAATATTTACACCTTGCTGACCAAGAGCTGAACCAACTGGCGGAGCAGGCGTCGCGCCACCACCTGAAATTTGTAATTTTACTAATGCTTTAACTGGTTTTGCCATTATGCAACCTACCTAATGTTTAACCTGATCAAAATTTAACTCTACCGGCGTCATTCGACCAAAAATACTGACCATCACCTTAAGCCGCTCATTTTCTGCATCAACCTCTTCAATCACACCAACAAAACCGGAGAAGGGGCCACCGTTGATATCTACCTGATTTCCAATAACAAACTCAGGAGCCTCACCCTTGACAACAACCTCACCTTTAATTGTTTTAATAACACGGTCAATCTCCTTCTGAGAAAGTGCCATTGGCTGCTTTCCGCCCAAAAATTTTAAAACACGAGGAGTTTTATTGACCAATTGATACGATTCTGGAGTTTGCTCCATCTCAAGCAAAATGTAGCCAGGAAATAATCTCAAATCTTTTGCTTCTTGCGCAGAAAATAAATCTTTTACTTGCGCCGAAGGAATAAGGATATCTCCAAAGAGCTCCGACAAGTCTTTGTCCTTTATCCATTTTTCAAGATCAGCTTTTACCTGATCTTCATAGCCAGCATAAACTTGGATCACATACCATCGTTTCATCACAAGTCCCTGTTATCAGTTACCCTATCCCAATCACTGCGCATAAATAAATTCACTTACATATCTCAAACCAAAATCAACTGCGCCGAGATATATAGCAAAAGCGGCTATAATGATTAATACAACTATTGTTGAACCTACAAACTCACTAAAGCTTGGCCATGCAACCTTTGTAAGTTCTTGCCGCACTTCTTTAAAAAAAGTTATCATTCTAACCATTGTTAATACCTAATTCGAGCTCAAACTATTTTAACTCCATGCAAACTTCAGAGAGTTGGCAGGCCAGGAGGGACTCGAACCCCCAACCTTCAGATTTGGAGTCTGTCGCTC
>CAYUHH010000023.1:0-9188 GCA_964444435.1 uncultured Pseudomonadota bacterium
ACCTTTCATCCCCAGGTTTAAAAACCATGGGGTATTCAGGTCATAAAGAATAAAAAATGCCATTTTGCGTACGAATAAATCCAGGATATCCCTGTGAATTCACCCCCGGAATTTACACCTTTTGCCACGAACAAATAATTTGATTCTCAACTCTTTGCTCATCTTTTTTCTGCACCCTCTGCAAACTTAATAAATAAAACGGCGAAAACAAATAGATTATCCATCGTTTTTTCATCTCATCCCCCTTGAATTTGGTACCCATACTACTTAAATCGTTAAACTAATAAAAAGAAAAGCAAGAAAAAAGAGCTTTTTTCCCAAATTTGATATAATTAAGTGAAGGAGAAAATTAAATTATGACAAAACCACAAAACGTTTTAACAACCCCACATCCAAAAACACTTATTGTTGGAATTCAAGCACGATACAATCACACCAAAAACATCGAAGCTTATTACGATGAATTCCGTAATCTGCTCAAAACAAACGAAATCAAACATGATATTGAACATTTTTTAAAATTACGAGAGATCCATCCAAAAACATTTATCACCCTGGGCAAGATTGAAGATATTCGTAAAATATGTAAAGAACATCATATTGAAGAAGTTTATATTTCTGAACCATTAACAACATTTCAAACGAAACATCTTGAAGATTATTTCAACTGCAACGTCTTTGACCGTACTGACCTCATCCTCGAGATCTTTCAAAAGGCCGCTTATACCGCAGAAGGTAAAAAACAAGTAGAAATTGCAGCACTTGAACATGCAAAAACACGACTCGCAGGAAAAGGTATTTTTCTATCGCAACAACAGGGTGGCATTGGCGTCAGAGGTGGATCAGGCGAAACATTAAAAGAACGTGAAATTAGACATATTAATCTTTTAATTAAAGGATTAAAAAAACAACTTGGACAAATACAAAAAACACGCGACACACAACGAAAAAAGCGCCTTTCGGCAAACATTCCGCACATCTGTTTAATCGGTTATACCAATGCAGGCAAATCAACAATTTTAAATGCACTTACCAAAGCAGATGTTCTCGCAGAAGACAAACTTTTTGCAACACTCGACACAACAACACGAGAACTTTTTATTAATGCAAAGAAAAAAGGAATTTTATCTGATACGGTTGGATTCATTCAGTACCTTCCTCATAAACTTGTTGAAGCATTTAAATCAACGCTATCGGAACTTAAATATGCAGACTTACTTCTTGAAGTCATCGATGCATCCGATCCTGATTGGATAGCCCATATCGAAGTCGTGCGGGAAATTTTAGATGACCTTGAAATTGATAAACCAATCGTCTACGTCTTCAACAAAATTGATAAACTCGATGAAGAAGAACAAGAAAAACTCGAAACACTCGCCGCAAAACATCAACCACATATCATGGTTTCAGCTCAATCAAAAACAGAACTTACACCGCTCATCAACTTTTTAGCCGAATGGGAACCTAAAAAGAACAACCCTTCAGTTTGATCGACCAGCACCGTGCTGGACCCGGCAAGCAAGCTGCTTGACCGCGTAACCTTAATTATTATGGCAATGCCATAATAATTAAAAGTCCTTTCTGCGCTTTAATGTAAAACTCTTTCCATGCACAAACGGAGCGCAGAAACAGCGCTAATAATACAACTAAAAAATTGTTCAAAAATTTAAAAATAACAAACCTATGAACAAGTTATGAGTTTAAGCCATAAGATGAAATCTAAAGGCACGGGCTCATATATGAGCGTAAAAGTGATCCAGAGGAACTGCTGGCGCCCTTGGTCGTAGGAAGTTGGACGCGCAACCTCCTACAAATTATAGAAATAAAACATTATTAAGCTAAAATTCGCAATGGCTCAAGCTGAAAATTTGAAAAATTGAGGGACCTTTGAAAGGCCCCTCAAAATACTTCGAAACTTAATATTAATTATTCAAAATCAGCTGGGGTTTGAATTTCTTTTGTTTTTGCATCATCCCACGTGGTTCTCGCTCTTTCTCGGCCCCGTTCATATCCATTATGCCAGCACAAACTTTTTTCGCGATTACGATTAACCCTAATCTTCTCTGCAACAAGTGCTGTCACACCCAAACCAAGATAACCTAACACGCATTTGCCCCAATGCTTATCCAAAAAACGACCAACAATTTCAGCCATTTTCTCTTCTGAATTCATCAAGGCTCTCTCATATTTGTGTGAATATGAAATAACAGCACCCAAAGTTCTTTCACAAATTCCAGATTCTGCTTGTAGGGATGATAATGAAATCAAACCAATTAATGAAAATATTAATTTCTTATTCATAATAAAAACTCCTCCACTTAACTTAATTTTCTTCTGATTCGTTGCCACGACCATAACGCTCATATTGTAGTCCTTCGTTACAACTATTATAACCGTAATCATAAGCTTCATAACATGCATTACGATGCTGAATCTTACTCCTCATAATCGCGCGCATTAATACCCATGCACCAACAACACCACCCAAACATGTATAAGGATGCGCAACCGTCCATGCATCAACACGCTCATAATATTCTTTTACGCCTGTTAAAACTTTAGAACCATATTCGCAAGCCAGATCTTTACCTTGTACGTATACATGCATTGCACTATCACACACATCATCCATGGCAACAGATGAAAGTTTTTGATTAATATCTCGCCAGTCAGGCATCTGAACAGCAAACGCTGATGAACTTAAGGCTAATAACAAAAGAATAAGCATTTTCTTATTCATAATGATTCCTCCACTTACGGATTAACAATTCACTTTTCTTGTTGCTTCACTAAATTCTCTGACAATCACGCTATTCCTAAAGATAGCGTGAACCAACCACACCACCAACAAAACCAAACATTGCTGCTTGAACGGGCGTTGAAGTAACAATAGATTTTATACGATTTTTAAAATTCTTAATTTTTTGACGAAAAGAAGGTAATGCAACATATGCAGCACAACAAACAACAGCAGCATAAGTACCAACAGCAATACACACAGGAGCTTGCGGATGCTTTCCGATAAAATCGCGTACTTTGTCTGAAGCGTAATTCACACCGCTATTCACTGTTTGCTGAGCGATTTGTGCCGCATTTACACAATCTCGCAACGTTACATCCATCGCACTTTTTGCGTTAAGAAATGAAAGCAACGACAAACTCATCATTGAAACAAAAAATAATTTCTTCATAAAAGTTCCTTTCATAAATGAAGAATGATTTACCACCACTTCAAAACGACTCTTCTTCTTCATTTAAAAAGAACAGATGCACTACACATATGTGAACGAATAGGGGAAAGAGGACAAGAAATTTGTCCAAAGAATACCATCAACCTCAACCACTTATTCATCAACCGCTACTTAGGAAACGGATACAAACGTCAATCGCGTTTCAATTTTTTATATACTTCACAACCAAAAACCTATAGTAACAGTTTAAACTTTTTTGAAGATTTTTCAAGATACGGGGCCCTTAAGGGCACGTTTAAACTTTTTAATTACTATTCAGAATCAGACTTATCTTGTACCCGAGTTGAAACTTCTTCAGCTGCCTTGCATTCAACAGCTTTTTGAGCTTTAAACTCACCCCAAATATCTTTTCCTACAACATACGAAATGGTTAAAGCACTCGCTAATGCAGCAACTTTAACTGGACGTCGAACAAAAAGCCCTCCCAAACCTGCACCGGCACCAAGAACAAGCATGTTTTGCTTAACGGGAGTTAAGGTACTCCATTGACCGTAAAATTGTTGAGCCTTGTCTTGAATTGTTTGACGACAGCTGTCTGCTCGCTTTAAACATTCAACGCCACTTGCTTTAAAAGCACCATATAAATCATGCATGCATTCTTGCAAATCACTATATTTTTGATGAGCAAAAGCTGGTTGTCGAATACCCCAGGCTGTTAAAAGCCGCCATTTTTCACGGCATGCCTCACTTACTTCTGAAGCATACCCATCTAATGCGATTGTTGTATCTTCACCAAAATGTGCTTTCATTTCAATTGAAGCAGGTTTAAAAAAAGAAGAAATACTCTTTGTTGACCTATTCAATAAACCATTAAACGGATTCGCTTGAAGAGATAATGAAGTACTTAAAAGAAGTACTAATGACAAATTTTTCATAGAAATAACCTCCGACAGACCATAAAATATTACTTGAACTAAGTATATCAAAAGCCTTAAAAAATGCAACTTTTAAGCAAAAAAAAGAGACCGCTTTAAGACCTCTTTATCACTTACATAATTGGACAGTACCTTCTAAAGAAACTACGTTTACAAAATTTTTCCTGCAATTCCTGAGGCAACGATTCATATAAATCTTTTATTCCATCATGAGTATCAAGCAATGAACAATCTAATCCATGCTGTGCACGCATTATAAAGAACTCCTGTTCACTATCTAAGCGAGGCGGCACCTTCCATATTTGCATGTTATCTCCTACAGCTACGGCGAAACGCGTACCATCAGGAGACCATTTAATATCAGAAATATTATCGCCATCAACTTGAAACACACCTATTTCACACATTCTTTTTCTGTCAAAGAGATAAATACTTCTCGATCGATCTGTTGCAATAAAATACCTTCCATCACAAGAGCCTCTTATCACCGTCGAAAGAAAGTTAGAATTCTGAAAAATCTTTTCGCAGCAACCCAATTCAACATCCCACTGCACGACTGCTCCATCACCTAAAACAGAAATTAAAAAATCACTCCAATCAACACAAAGTATATCGCTCTCATTATGTAATGTTTGTAAACATTCACCGATACGACTATCCCAAATTTTAATTTCCGACTTGGAAACCGTTACTATTTTTGTTCCGTCAGGAGACCATACAACCTGTATAATACGCTCTAAATGTAAAGATTGAGTAACAATTGTAATTTTCGTCTCAACATCATAAATTCTCAACACACCATCACGCGACACATTCGCAACTTTTTTTTCAACAGGAGACCATTTTACAAGAGAAGAATCATACGAAGAATTATATGAAGGTAATCTTAACTCATCCGTACCACGTTCCATCCCCCATACGTGAATAGCCGCATCAAAACCTGTCCCCACGATCATTCGTTCATCCGAAAACCATTTAATATCCCAAAACCCGGGAGCACCGATACAACGCACTCGTCTTATGGGACGACACGTAGCCGCATCTACAATAAAAACACTTCCTTCGACAGATCCATACACAACATTTTTGCTATCACGCGACCATGCAACAGAAATCGCATCATCTCCACATCTTCCTACACATGAAGGTTGCGTATATTCTCGAAGCTCATCTAAAATCAAAGGAAAAAAATCAGAATCACCAAAAAACTGCACAAGAATGGCAAAGAAATTCATATACACCTCCCATGCAATTGTTGGCATGATTTCTAATAATCTTTGTAAAAGCAACTTTTTAACTTCCCCATCTTTTAAATCTAAAAAACTTGAAAACTTAATGAGATCTAATAAATCATCAGATAAAATACCTGCTAACACGGTTTCATTCTTTTGATTAAGAAGATCCAGAAATGTCTGAACAATACATGAACGATAGGAAAGAGGAACAATCACTGCTTCTGCTCCTACTTCTGTAAAAACACCCCCTTCTTCCAACTCTTCATGTAAACCTAAAAAAAAACCGGTTGAAGAAATTTGTTCTACAGACAACTCGATAGGCGCTCCATCCTGAGGCTGCACCCTCAGTGCATAAGCTGAAGCAATCGAAGAAAATAAGAAAAATAACGTTAACAACTTTTTCACCACAACCTCCAAGAAATGTGTAAATAAAAGTTTAATTAATTCCTTTATAGCCTATCATTTTTACAAAAAATTTCAAGCAGCAATTTAAGTTTTCAGAAAAACCATTGCGCTTCTTTTTTATTTTGAAACAATAGAATCCTCCTGTTACACTTATGTGCGGGAAGGAATTTTCTATGAGTTTTTCAGAATTTTTATCATCAAACTTAAACAAAGAACAAAAAAAGGCAGTTACCCAAACCAGCGGTCCTCTTCTCGTTATCGCAGGAGCAGGATCAGGGAAAACACGCGTTATTACCAGCAGAATCATTAACCTTATTACACAACAACAGATTGATCCTTCTTCTATTATTGCGCTTACCTTTACCAATAAAGCAGCTCAAGAAATGCGCGAACGCGTTCAGTCAACTATCGGGGGAAAAATCCCCACGTTTATTGGAACATTTCATTCGTACTGTCTTCAGCTTTTAAAACGTAATGCGGCTCAACTCAACCTGCCCAGTTTTTCAATATTAGATGGAAATGACCAAGTCGCATTACTTAAAAAACTCATTGAAAATCATTGCCCAAAAAAAATTCAGCCCCGCCAAGCAGTTTATGTTATCTCATCCCTCAAAAATAGCCTTTGTGATCCAGAATCAACAACTGCTGATCCGATGATTCAAGAACTTTATAACTTATACGAACACGAAAAAAAATTAAGCCACTGCTTAGATTTTGACGACCTTCTTTTGAAAGTACTTGAACTCTTCAGTTCTCAAAAATTCAAAAACGTACACCAAAAACGCATTCGGCATATTCTCATTGACGAATATCAAGACACCAATGTTGTACAACATGAATTATTAAAACAGATGACGCTCGCAACTAAAAAATTTACCGTCGATTCACTCTGCGCCGTAGGTGACGAAGACCAATCAATCTATTCCTGGCGTGGCGCAACCGTTGATAATATGATCAACTTCAAAAAGGCTTTTCCTTCAACAAAACTCATCAAAATCGAGCAAAATTACCGATCGGTAAAACCGATTCTCGATGCAGCAAATCATATTATTGAGCATAATAAAAATCGGCACCCCAAAAAATTATGGTCTGATCGCGAAGGACATCAAAGCATCCTTCAACTTACCTGTACTTCAGGATTTCAAGAAGCAGATATCATTGCAGCGACGGCATCTTTATTAAAAGAAAAACAAGACCTTCATAATGCAGCAGTTTTATATCGAACCCATTTTCAATCACGCGTGATTGAAGAAGCGCTCATTAAAAAATCAATTCCCTACAAAATTATTGGGGGCATCCAATTTTATGAACGCAAAGAAATTAAAGATCTCCTTGCCTACCTACGTGTTACGGTAAATCCATTTGATCGAGTTGCTCTTTTCCGTATTATCAACTGTCCTCCGCGCCGCTTAGGTGACAAATTTGTAGACACATTTCAAGAAGCATGGAACGAACAACCATTTCATACGTTTATCGATATTGCACAAACAATTTTGCCAGATCTCAAAAACCAGCAACAAATTAACCTTAAAAACTTCATTCATATATTTTCATTGATTGAACCTGATACCACTCCAGCAATAGCGCTCGATAAAATCGCAAAATCAAGTGGCTACATCACCTATATTAAAGATGAATATGAACCTCAAGAAGCTGAAAGCCGCATTCAAAACATTCAAGAATTAATCAATGCAGCACGCTACTTTGAAGAACAAGGCCTCGAAAAAATCGAACAATTCCTTCAAGAAATTGCCCTTTTACAAGATAAAATTCACCAGGAAGACAGCAACGAAAAGCTCACACTTATGACTATCCATGCCGCAAAAGGACTTGAATTTGACACTATTATACTCACCGGGCTCGAAGAAGGCCTCTTGCCCAGCTCAAAATCGCTTGAAAATGAGGCAGGCATCGAAGAAGAGCGAAGATTATTATACGTAGGCATAACGCGAGCCAAAAACAAATTGCTTTTGTTAAACGCAGGATATCGCCACACTTTTGGCACCATGACGTATCAACAACCCTCGCGTTTTCTAGATGAATTGCCAAAAAGAAACATTACAAGGGAAGATTGCTCATATTGGAAGCAATATCAGATCTCGCCATTTTTGAGCACCTTTCTAGAAATACAGGAAACAGAACAATCAATTCAAACTTTTGGAATATTTTCACCTCCGCAGCGTGCACCCGAAAGAAAGCAACAAAAAGGCGAGACGTTTATTCCTCGAAGAATAGGCACTACGATTCCCGCTAAACAATGGAAAAAGCATCAACCAGTTGCCCACAAAGCATTTGGAACCGGTATTATCAAAGAAATAGAAATAAGGCCGGATGGTTCAACACACATCACGGCCAAATTTAAAAACGGCATCAAAAAAATTGATAGCAAATTTCTTAATACTATTTAATTAAAAAAATCAAAAAGAAATAATGCCAACTTTTAGAGAACCAAAAAAAAGCCCGCACAATGCGGGCCATAAAAGGAGTACTAAAGTTTTTATCAACGGCTCATTGGAACCTCAACTGCCAGAGGTTTTCCTTCTTCATTGATCAAGGTGCCATTTTCAAGTAACACAGGAACGTCAGCTTCTTTATCGAGAATAATATCTTCACCAATTACCATGCCATTACTTAATTTAACGCCTTTGCCAGGCACTAAGTATGCACCTTTGAATGTTTTGATAATTTCATAATCTTTCGACTGGACTGTTGAATTATCCTGAACATAAGGGCCATCCCATCCCTCAGGATTTCTTAAATTCATTGAACCAACTTCTGAACCTACAAATGAACCAACATTCAAAAAGTTAACGTAATTAACATCATGGTCAAAAGTCAAAATGCCACATTTTTCATTAATAATGGCGAAATTACCGCTCATTTCTTCCATGTGGCGCCCAACAATGCGACTGGTAGCCATCTTTGCATTGTACATAAACATACCAATTGTTAATGCCAATAAAATGAGTAGCCCACCGCCGGCAAGCCAATACCACCACTTACGAAAAATATTTATCTTTTTACGAGAAACTTTTTTAACAATTTTTTTTGACATGCTTTTTTTTATCGGCGCTCTTGAATGTGTCTTTACTTTTGATTGCGGACGCCTCAATGTTGCTTGTGCCATTTTACCCTCCATTTTCTCCATCAAATACCATCTAACGTTAGATTAACAAATTTCATCTTGAAAAATAAAGCATTTTATAAAAAAAGTTTTATTCAGACGATTCAATAATTATTATAATCAAAATCTAGAGGGGGCTTTTCAGGACACCTTTAAACGCGCTTCTTTCTCCACAATCATATCATTCACTAACTTCTGCACTCCTATTTCGTATTCCCGTTTCTCAACATCACTTAAATTTTGATGACGAAAAATTAATACATCATCATTTTCTTCATCAAAAAATTTCGGATCTAAA